>JAQGHT010000083.1 GCA_028291565.1 Planctomycetaceae bacterium
AGTGCATCGGTCTGTTCGGACAGCCACGTCGATCGCAAGGTCACGTTGGCCGAACCCTCGATAGATGTTTGGTGCGTCGCACCGGAGCAATCCGGGCAGAACGACACCGTTTGCAGAAGCACACCGAAGCGATACGCAACCTGAACTAGGTAGGAACTCTGTCAACGAAATGTGTGAGGAAACTTTTTTGAAAAACCTCACTGCACTTAAGGTGCGCTCTCTTGACAGAATAGGGCCATATAGATGTTAGGCTGTTTTGTTAAAATCGAGGAACGCCCTCATGCCTTGGCGAGACTGCGGTAGCCCGCGAGCGTCTAACAATTGACGAGTGTCCCGACAAAAGGTCCAGATTGCCTCATCTTCGGTCAAAGCAATCAAGACTCTGCTCTGCAGTTCGGTGAGAGCAGTCGCCAGCGGACGCCCACCGTCTGGGAAAGTTAGCGCCACTGCCGCAAGTACCGCTTCGTAAAACTGGCGATCACGTTGCCACAGAGAGATTAATTCGGGAACTGCGAAGTCGGCGGATCCGGGCGGCACGCAGGCCAACGACAAGGCAATGTGCTGTCCCAGGTCCCAGCATGCTTCGCCATCGTCGGTCGCAGCCGCATATTCTGTTGTGAGTAAAGAACGATCGGACGGCTGAGATACTCGGAGCAGAGTGTCAAGCAACTCGCGCGCGACTGGTGCCTGCAATTCCGAGTGGAGCTGCAATGCAAGTTGCACTGCTGCAACATGCCGGACAAGTTCGTCCAAGTCGGTCACTCCACTCAAAAGTTGAGGCAGCGCCGCCGCCGGATCGGCCGTGGCAGCCCGATACAGCGCTGCGGCCCGCCGGACATCACCCATGCTTCACCCTTTGTAGCCTAACGCTTATTCGGCAGAAATATTCTGCCTAATTCTTTATTCCGAACTGGGGCGAATTCTGCCTAATTCCGGCCGGCTCAAATCGCCAAGTTGACTCGAAATCGCTTTCGGGATAAACCTAACTCCATAATCTAACTTTGGCTACGTCGAAAATGCAATGGCAATTTTGTCAAAACAGGGCGGAAGAAGAAAATGGAAAGGCAGAGTTCGAGGCACACATCGAAGTCGGTGAGCCAGGTGGCTCAATTGGAACCTAGAAGACAGGCATATGCGAGTTGACAAGATCGTACTCGGGTCGGAGGATGCTCGCAATCTCAACGGCGCGGTCTTAAGATTTCCGATTTAGGTGAGGTTTGACATGGCGGTAGCTGGTAAAAACCAGACAAGAAGCCGGGGAACCAGTGGGTTTATACCCACCGCTCGCCTGGTTGTTTGTCAGCCTCAAAGTTCAAACAATTGACGTGTCGCGCAGCCGGCCTGGACTGCGGAGGCGTTGGCTGCACATCACGGCGTGATGTCGACGGAGATTTCTCGCCAATTGGGTACAGAATTCGTGACTATTCGGTCATTCCCCGCCACCCCCGCTCGACGCGGTGGTTCAAAGGCCATTGCACTACTTGAAGTCATAGACATCCCCGTAAAAGAGTAGTGCAAAGTCCGTGGACCCACCGGGGCAAGCCCGGTGGCGGGTGTTCGACGAAACGTGTCCAGAATTCTCGGCTGCATTTTTGACACGGCATCAAGCCTGTCGGATATGACTTGGCTGGCGTCAAATTGGCTGATGTGAGACGCAGGTCATTTTCGATCAAAACATCGGCGGAAACTGACCATTCATTTCATCGATCGACTCGGCAATTCCAGCCAGGTTGAAGACGTCGTGCACACGAATGTCGCTCTCGCTCATCGACTTGGAATGAATGTGACGAACGAACTCGTTGAAAGACCGTCGCAACTTCCATTGCTTCGCGAGATTGGCTTTGAGTCTGGTCGAGGTTATTTGTACTCGCAGCCGGCCCTTTCTGAATCGTTTGACAATAGAGTGAATGAGAATGATTATGTGACACTGGATGAGTATCATCAGCAACTATTATTGGAGAGCACTTCCTTGTCGTAGACCGCGACATAGGTACCACAGTGCCCGATTTCGACGAATCGTGACAAGAAAACTGAATTATGGTTTCTCTGTCTTCTTTGAGACGGGTTCAGCGTCTGGTGGCGACTGCCCTGCTGTTCTCGGGCCGTATTTGTCGAGCAATCCGTCTCTATGAATCGCCGGGACTGCGCGACTCTCAAATGCGGATTCGCTGGAGGAAGTTGCTGAGGACCCGGAGGCGGACTGCCCGTCTGGCGTCCTCGACGAAACTGTCGATTCCTGCCCGTTCCATTGCAAGTCGGTTCCCTCGATCAATTCGGTTGCGCGGTGCTGCACGATCTTTTTACCGGAGGCCCGACGTTTTTCGATCTGCGTTTTTAATCGCAGCAGTCGGTCTTCCAACGACTTGATCTGTAATTGTTCCAACTCGAGTTTGACCTCCAGAGCGGTAGCCAGCGTGGCTTCGAGTTCTCGTCGCGTCTGATGATGTCTGGCATGTTGATCGCCAGGCTCCTTTTGAATGTTTCGAATTTCGTCTGCTTGCCGCTTTGCCTTTTCTTCGTATTCTGCAAGGCGCCTGGACAGCTTGCGAACGCCAGGGGAAGTTGAACCTGCCCCGGACCACATTTGCATGGCGGACAGCATTGATCCAGAAGGTCCCGGCGGCGACATTGCTCTTGGAGGAGGGCCGCTTGAATCAACTTGATTAACACTTTGTGCATTTTGCGGTGGAGTCGACTGAGGTGACTCACTTCTATTGAAAGGAGCAGCTTTTGCATTTGCCAGCTTCGAAGTCGATTCGTCGAGCTGCATCAGGATTGCTGTAATGGCCTGCATCCGTTCTTCATCATTGCAGACCACGATAATCGAATTCGTGCGAGCATCCGCCGAGATTTTGATATTCGCCGGAAACAAGTCGGTGAGCAATTTGCTGGAGTCGACCGCAGCCGCATGCTCCAGGTGATAGATTTTAATCACGTCTGGCTTGTCTTCGGTCTTCGCAGGAGCGGCCGTAGAAACCGGCGCGGCACTTTTTTCAACTGTTGCATCTTGTGCCGAGACGCGCTCTCCAACCAGAATGCAGATCGCGAGCGCAGTGAACGCATAGTAGACCGCTTTTCGGAGTTTCATGGGGCTTCCTTATTGATTGGGGGGTCTGCTGCAATGTGATCGATTTCCAGGATTTCGAGATCTCGTTGCCCATTGGCTTCAAGTGGAGCTATGTCCTGTGTCATGTCCTCAAGTTCATCTTGTGTGGCGTTCCACTCAAGTGAAATGTCCGCTGTGGCTGGTTCCTCAGACATCGAGTCGGTTTCTGTCTGTTTGGCAGGAATCGGTGTCGTCCGCAGCCAGATTGAGATCAGGCCGATGAATATCATCAGGGCGACACCGATTACAATCGTACGTATTGCTGGCCGACTCATCCTGTTTGTTTGTGATGGCTGGATGTCCGCGGAGATCGGTGCGACGGCCCAATTCGCAATCGTTTCGGGAAGCGAAATCGTTGTCGGTTGTTGGACGTGGGCCAGACATTGTTCTAACAGCGTGGCCAATTCCGTTGCAGAAAGATTGCGATCGTCGGACGATTTCGACAACAATTTCAGTACAATACATTCGAACCAAACGGGGACATCAGGATTGATCTCGCGGATGGGGCGCGGTGCCGTTTCACGAATCCGGCGCAACACACCAAAGGTGGTTTCTGCACGGAATGGAGGTCGGCCAGTGCACATGGCATAGAGTACACTTCCCAGACTGAACAGATCCGAACGATGGTCGACTGCGTCGCCCTGAGCTTGTTCCGGTGACATGTACTGGGGCGTGCCGGCGATGATGCCGGTCCTCGTTAAAGTCGCGTCGTCGACGGCCCGCGCCAGTCCAAAATCAGTCAGCATGACTCGATCAACGCTGGTTTCCAACAGAATATTGGCCGGTTTCACATCGCGATGCACCAGGCCTTGAGCATGTGCCGCCGCCAACCCCAGAGCCGCCTGCATGCCGATGCGTAACGTATCCTTAAGATCCAGAGGCCCCAATCGATCGAGCCGTTGCTGGAGAGATTCACAGGCGACAAAAGGCATTACCAGGTAGGGAAGTTTGGCGTTCCCAGCGACGGCATGAATCGCCATCACATGCGGATGAACCACAGCAGCAGTTGCTTGTGCTTCCCGTGCAAAACGCTTTTGCGCCGCAGCACTCATCGCAAGATGCGGAGCCAGTACTTTCACCGCGACGTAGCGATTCAATTGGCGCTGAAATCCCTTCAGCACGATCCCCATCCCACCGCGACCAATGATTTCGAGAATCTCGTATTCTCCCAGTCTACCGAGTATTTTCGGGTCGTCACTCGGTTCGAGAAAGTCCACGGCAAAATCAGAAGTGAAGGCCTCTTCATTTGTTGCAGAAGCGGTTACCGACGCAAAAGATTCCGGACCGACTGAAATGTCACTTGTGTTCGAGACATACGCGGCAGGATCCGCGAGAATTGCTTTCACGCCGCTGCAGGCCTGTGACCACCATTCGGGCAGTCCCGCCAGCGATTCGAGTTGACTTCCACATTCCGCGCATTCCGCCACGTGGGCCGCGACTTCACTCGCAAACGGTTCTGGAAGTGTGTCTTCCAGCAGTCGTCGCAGGCAATCGCGGTCGAAATGAGCCATGTTTTGATTCATTGGTCCGCCTCAAATTCCGCCACCTTGACTCGCAGTCTGGCGATAATCCGGCTGCGTGCGACGTAGACGCTGCCAGGCGACAAATTCAGTTCCCGGGCGACTTCGGGAATGGCTCGGCCATTGATGCTGGTTTCGACAAACGCCTGCCAGGTCGAACCGCGGAATTCGCGATGGACTTGTTCTGTCGCCCATGCCAGCACCTGCTGCTGGTATTCGTGATCAAACAGATCTGAATCCGAACTTTTTGGCAATGGAGCTTCAAATGTCTCGGCAATGTGCAGGTCATCCAGTGATTTCGGCTGCCGCCCCTGGCGGGTCAGAAAGGTCACCACAACATTCCGTGCGACGCGAAATAACCATCTTCGAAAAGAGGCCTCGGCCCCATCCGGTTGATAACGCTCAATTGCTCCACTGATTCTCAGCAAGACTTGCTGCGTTGTATCTCGAGCATCACACTCCTGCAATCCACGGCGACGCATCAACCGCAGCACAAGAGGTTCATAAAGTGCCAGAAACTCCGACCACGCGCGCTCATCGCGTTCGCCCCGCAGGCGAAGCAGCAAGCTCGGATGTGTTCGAGGCGTCTCGGGCATTTTTATTCCAGGTGATCCCCATTGAACGAAGAGTTTGTATTCTACTTGACGGACACAAGTTTAACTCGCGCTATGCCGAATTCTTACAGCGATTTTTCGCAACCCCCAAAATCTTTCTGGCACGGAGGTTGCGGGATGATGTATTGGTAAGACGTGCGGCGCGGAGTTGCAAAATCGTCTCTTCCGGGCCTTGTCATATGCTGAATCTGATTGGACGACGATCATTCGACCTGTGTCGTTACCGGATTCAAATTCATCTCAGGAGCAAGTTGATGAAGTTTGTGGAATTGCCGAACAGCAAATGTGTTCCTGCGCTAGGGCTGGGAACGTGGCGTTATGGAGAAGACCAGTCAAAACGAGCTGCTGAAATCAACACCTTGAAATTAGCACTTGATCTTGGAGTGACTCTGATTGACACGGCCGAAATGTACGGAGACGGTCTGGCTGAAGAACTGATCGGAGAAGCGATTGGCAATCGCCGCAATGAAGCGTTCCTGGTAAGTAAAGTCTATCCGCACAATGCCACCAAAACAGGAATGATTACCGCTTGCGAACAGAGTCTTCGGCGACTCAAGACAGATTTCCTGGATCTGTACCTATTGCATTGGCGCGGTAGCGTACCGTTCGATGAAACCATCGCCGCGTTCGAGGCCCTGCAGAAAGCCGGAAAGATTCGCTCATATGGTGTCAGTAATCTCGATCTGGACGACGTGGAAGAGCTGGCCGAGTTGTCGGCAATCGGAAGTATCCAAACCAATCAATTACTCTACAATCTCTCTCGCCGCGGAATTGAATGGGACCTTTTGCCGCGACTTCGCGAAATGGGAATCCCCGTGATGGCTTACTCACCTATCGAGCAGTCCCGACTTGTGCGAAACCCAAAGTTAATCAGCTTTGCACAACGTCAGGGCATGACCCCGGCGCAAGCCGCACTGGGCTGGCTGTTAGCTCAGGACGATCTGATTGTGATACCCAAAACGAGCAATCCTGATCGCTTGCACGAAAACGTACGAGCATTGGAGCGTTCCCTCGACGAACATCAGCTGGCCGAACTCGACACTCTTTTTCCACCTCCCGCTGGCCCGCGTCCATTGGAAATGCTTTGATAGGAAATGTTTTGATGTTTTGAAGACACGCCGACAATCCTTGTTCGTCGCGGAATTGACCGAGGCCAAGAGCGCCAAACCCTTGGATTCATGTTTGAAAAGCGGTTGAAATCAAGGATTGAAACGATAGGACTGTTGAAATCGATCACGGTCGCAACTGCTAACATCTCTGAAGATCCGAATTCCTGCGAGATCGTCCAACCGGCCGGACTTGCGGTTGTGCGCTTTGCAGACTGCTGCTAACACACGTTTTATCGCGAATTGCCTGTTTCGCTTTTCCGCCGGTCGCAAGCACGTGCAATTCAGAGTCAAACAGGATCTCTGTTCACAACTCTCGAAGATTCGTACAGAACGTTTCCCGCAATAAAATACCCGCCCAAAACTCACCTCTTCGCGTGCCTGCTCGCTTTACAGTAGTCAGCACTCAACGTTTTCCAAGGCGAAAGGATTTGCCATGACTTCGAACCAGGTTCGGCTCCAATGCCAATCATATACGGCTCTCGCATTAATCCTGCTTCCGTTTCTGGCCGGGTGCGCAAGTCAGGAGCACTTTTACGGAACGAAGGATCTACCGAGTGAGCTATTCGCGAGTCGATTTCAACTGCCCTTCGCAGTCGATTTATCAAGCAGCATTTGTCGGAGTGAAATCATTGCTATCGAACCCGGAGACACCGTCGACATTGCATTCGTCAGCGATCCGAGCAACGACAGGGTACCGGCCCAGCGCTTGAAAGCGGTGCTAAATGCTGATTCGGACTTATAGCCGATACGTGAGGCAATTTCTTTGATCCCTAGATCATTTTCGCATAGCATCGTTATGGCCCGTTCCATGCGCCGTCGCCAAAGATAGTGAAGCGGTGTCATACCGACTTTTTCAACAAATCGTGCGGCAAAAGTCGATCGTGAGACGCCTACGGCCTCAGCGAGCGAAGCGAGGGTCCAGGCCGTTCCCAGGCGGGCATTAATTAAACCGAGAGAAGTCCCAATGACTGGGTCTCGAATCGCCGTTTGGCAAGCTACAGCAATCGGTCGCTCTCCCGACAGTAAGAATCGGATCGCTTGCATAAAGAGCAATTGAATCAGATGGCCAACGACATGGCTCCTGCCGGGTTGCAGATTCGCAATCTCGCCTTCAATCAAACTGACTATCGGCGCGAATGCCGATGGAGGGTGCCCTTCCGTTCCAGGTATATGGACAATCGACGGCAAGGCCGTAAGCAGCGCACTAATTTGCCCGACGTGGTTGCGAAATCGACAAGTCAGTACTTGAGTCTCTGCCGTCGATTGTTGCCGAAGATGCGTTCGTGTGCCGTCCAACGACGGGTTCGCTCCTGGTACGTGTCGTCCATCGACTGGCAAACTAGAGTTGGATTGTCTCAGTGAGTGCTGTTTTCCTTGGGGCAACAGAACGAGGTCACCCGTCTGGAGTTGCACCGCCCCATCGATCCCTTCGCCCGACAGCCAGCACGCTCCCAATCGGACAACATAAATCGCAGACCAGCCCGCTTCAACACCTATCGGCGATATAGCATGAAAATTCAGGAACGCAACCGAACAATCACTCATTACCAGATTGCCCAAGCCGACTGCTAGCGCATCGCTCCCCGAGAGGGGCGGTGTCTCGTGTTGGTTGGTGAGAATAGATGGCCAATCATCGCGGTTATGTTCCATTTCCAATCTTAATTTGTGATATTGAGCCAACGCGGTGGGCAATTGACAACTTCCCGTAGTTGGGTTTACGGTTCGGCGAGGACCACACCTGGCATGCGTAAGACATTCACTGGACGGTTAGACTTATTCCTATCCGCAATGCATGTTCAGAAACGCGGTCGTGAGAGTCCCGCGAGCCGATCAAGGGAAACACATGCCTCGACGCTGTGCCGATATTTGGAACAGATTGCCATGGTCAGGCGCAGATCGCGAATCAAGTCCCGAAACGCATTGGGGAGCGTTTCATGGAATTTCAGCTCCAGGATCTGCTGGTTTGGTAGCAATATGCCGGCAGTCAGTGGTTGGGCAGGCACCATCCAGTCATTGACTGGCCGACAATGCAGTTGTGAGTCCACGGTGAGTCGTAGCGGCCCAAGAGCTGACGTCCCGACACAGGCCATTCGTTGATACGTCACTTGACAGACTGGCCGCAACTGGAGTCTGTTAACGCGCCGACGAAACCAATCGCCGTCCCATGCCGTGTCATCCGAAGCGATCAGCATCGACTGTAGATCCCCGACAGTCATTGATGTGCGTCGCTTGCGGACACGGCCGTTCTGTTTCCGCTTCAGCTCTGCCCATAGCACGGCTTCATTACCGTAGCGGCGGACCCGATATTTGTTTTGTCGAAAACAGTCGGCGCGATGAAAAATGTCGAAACCGGGCGTGTCGAGATACAAACTATTGACTGCGTATTCATACCCATTCTCAGGAATGGCATGGGGATCTGGCTCAAGGTGTGTTCGGGCCCAGTTGCGCACGTCGCGACCCTGGTGTTCATCGAGGATGAATTTGATCTCGTAAGCGCCGCTCGCGCAATGCTCGGCCCCAGCTGACAGCTCTGTGCTATTGGCTTTGTTTGACACGCTTTGCTCCACCAGCCGAGCTGGTCTCTCGTGACTATTCCCCGATGTCGTGGTTCGCCATACACAATAGCCGTGCGGGGGAGGCCGTTCCAAACTGTTCGATTCGTGCAACATGTCGTTCCGCTTCAATTGATTTACTGTAATCTCAGCGTTGTGTACGGCCCATTTTGCGGGTGAACTTCATCCGGATTGAGATGTGGTACTAAGTCGGTGTGAAGAAACAACTCTGTTAGCGAGCCCGGCGCAGCTTGTTGTGGCTTTTACTCAGGGCGTTGCGTTCGATCTCGTCTCAGTGGGCTGCGTAATCTCCGCGAACACAACTCAGTGGAAAGCGATCGGATTGGCGGCCTCAATCTCAGGATGGACAAGAACTTAGGGCAACTGTGGTGGCGTCGTTGGCGAATTCAAATCCCCTTTCCGCTCAGCCAGATTTTTCTTCGCTTCTTGAATAGTCACACTTGGAAGCGTCTTACCGCCGCGTAATTTCGTATTTTCTGATATTGAGAGACCATTGGTCCTCCTGAATCGGGGTAGTCGGCCAAGTCGATGTGTCGATTCTTTTGTCTCTTAAGAGGGATTATTCTCAATTCGAGCGGCGGTATTTGCCCGAGTTCTTTACTATAGGAGAAGGGAGAACTTTGGATGGATGGGAATGTCGCATTACTGCTGGCTCAAGCGCGAGCGGGTGATAATGCTGTCTTGGGGCAATTGCTGGAGTCGTACCACAATTACTTGCGATTGCTGGCACGCATTGAAATTGGTCGCCGACTACAAGGAAAGATTGATGCATCGGACATCGTGCAGGAGACGTTTTTGAATGCTCATCGGAGCTTTCCGAACTTTCGTGGTGCGGTTGAAGCGCAGTTCGTGCACTGGTTGCGAACGATCTTGGCCGGGACCCTGGCGAATGTCGTGCGCCGCTACCTGGGGACGCAAGCCCGGGACCTGAATCTGGAACAACAACTGGCGGCGGAACTCGACCAGTCGTCGTGTGCTTTGGGGCACATCTTAGTTGACCCTCACAGTTCGCCAAGTGAGTTGGCAATTCGCGGCGAGCAATCCTTGTGGGTGACGGCGGCGCTGTCCCGGCTACCTGAGGATTATCAAACGGTTTTGATACTGCGACACCTTGAAGGACTGACGTTTCCCCAAGTGGCACAACGCATGGAGCGCAGCGTGGACAGTGTGGAAAAACTTTGGCTCCGCGGAATCACCCGCCTCAAGAAAGAAGTCTCTGGAGAGCAGCCATGATTCTTAACCCCGATCCACTCACGGAAGATGATCCCCGCATTCTGCAGATCTCGCGTGAATATCTGGCGGAACTGGAGGCGGGACGTTCACCGAGCCGTCAAGCCTACCTCGATCGTTACCCGGAACTCGCGGCGATTCTTACTGAATACCTGGATGGGATTCAGTTGGCGGAGACGCTACGCCCCGTCCCGATTGTTGTGGCGCCCGAACCGACTGGAAGCCCGTTGGGGGATTTTCAAATTGTTCGTGAAGTGGGAAGAGGAGGAATGGGGGTCGTTTATGAGGCCATTCAACTCTCGCTGGGGCGACGCGTCGCGCTGAAGGTGCTGCCGTTCGCCGCGGCACTCGATGCGAAACATCTGCAACGGTTCAAGACAGAAGCCTACGCCGCGGCCCAGTTGCATCACACGAATATCGTACCAGTCTACGCGGTGGGCTGCGAACGGGGAATGCACTTTTATGCCATGCAATTGATCGAAGGCCGCTCCATTGCAGATGTGATCGAAGAGTTGCGCAACAAGAACAAAGTCGTCAGCCCCCCGCCTCAAGATGTGAATACAGAAATCACGAGCACCGTTGCACAGCATCGAGACTTAACCCCCGTGGATTCGCTGCCCGGACGTTCGAGTCCGCGATCGGGACGGACACGCGACTGTTTTCGGTCGGCTGCGCAGATTGCGGCAGCAGTTGCCGATGCGCTGGATTACGCCCATGATTCGGGTGTAGTCCATCGGGACATCAAGCCCGCGAACTTGTTACTCGATTCCAAAGGGGCTGTGTGGGTTACCGACTTCGGGCTCGCGTTGGTCGCGACCGATGCGGGCCTCACGCAAACGGGGGATGTGCTGGGCACCTTGCGCTACATGAGCCCGGAACAGGCTGCTGGCGGGCGCGAACCAGTTGATCATCGCACTGATGTTTATTCTCTCGGCGCGACGCTGTATGAATGGTTGACGCTACAACCGATCTTTCCTGGCCAGGATCGGCCGGCATTGTTCTATCAAATTCTGAATGAAGATCCGCGACCACTCCGTAAGCTGGACCTCGCGATCCCCGTCGAATTGGAGACGATTGTCTTAAAGGCGCTCGCGAAATCTCCCATTGAGCGTTATGCGACGGCGGGGGAGATGGCGGACGATTTGCGGCGTTTTCTGGATGAGATTCCAATCCGCGCGCGGCGTCCGCAACTCGTCGATCGGCTGCGTAAATGGATGCGTCGGCATCCGTCAGTCATCGCCGCCGCTCTGATTCTGTTGGTCTGCGGCTTGATCGGATTAGGAATCACGACAGCGATCGTCGCGCGCGAACACTCGAAGACTGAGGAAGCCTATCAACGCGAACGCCAGCGGGCTCGAGAAGCCGAAGCCCAGTTCAAACTGGCCCGCCGGGTAACCGATGAGATGATTCAGCTCGCTGAAGAAGAATTGTCAGACGCCCCGTTCCAAGAGGGACTGCGTAAGCAGTTGCTGGAAGCAGCCTTGGGCTACTATCAGGAGTTCAGCGCCAACCGCGGCGCAACGTCGACCAGTGAATCCGAGCTTGAGGCGACCCAGGTCCGAGTCAAGAGAATTCTTGCGGACCTGGCGCTATTGGAGTCCGATCGGCAGCGTTTCCTGCTGCGAGAGGTAGCCGTTCAGGATGATCTCAAGCTCACGAAGGAACAACGCGAACAGATTGCCGAACTCATCAGCAGCCGAGACGACCATAACCAACCAGAGTGGCCCGGCCGTGGTGGTCCGCGGGACAGGCTACGGATGGGAAGTAAAAAGGAGATTCTCGTGACAGCCCGGGCCAATGAGATCGCCTATTCCGCCATCCTGAAGCCCGACCAAATCTTGCGACTGAGTCAAATTGCGCTGCAATGCCAGGGGCCAATGGCATTTCGAGAAGTAGATATTGCTCGCACGCTCAAGCTGACCGCTGAGCAAAAACAGAGTTTTCAACGCATCGAAAGCGAAACGATCTTTCGACATGCAGATCGCCTTCTGACAGAGCCTCCTCCCATGGAAGAGCGGGGCAAACGAGCCCGACTGGCCATGCAACAAATACTCGCCGTCTTAAGTCCCACCCAGCAAAAGCAATGGGAACAGATGACGGGCAAACCGTTTACGGCAGCCTTTTTTTTCCCGCGTCATCCAGGTCCGCCGTTTCTTCATCGCGGTCCCCCCGGACCGGACCGTTTTTGAGTGAATGCCCCTTGGGGTCGCCGACCCGCCCAATAAATGACCTCAAAGCGCAGGCAATTTCCGCCTCTGGAAAGAGCATGAAAATCAGCCCTCATTGCTCTTCGAATTTGCACTACGGAGCTTTCAGACTTGGCAGGTCAGTGAATGACGCAGAGCCTGGTATCTGATAATCCGGGGCTCAGACATTACGGCCCATTACGACTTCGATTCAACACCGCCGCGTTTGAGAGAACGCCAGATGGCTCGCCGACACTCGCCATAACCCCTCTCACTTCTCTCGTCGGCCGTTCGAGAACTCTCACGTCAGTATGAGATACTCGTTAAAACAAGTCCCGGAAGACTTGATCTAAATCTGAACTGGACACCGCCTGGGTGAGTGCGTGATGAGTCAGGTGACGGGCGCGATGACCTAGGTTTCGCGTCCGACCCTCATCGCCTGTCGCATCGCCGTCTGTTGTCGAGGAAATCAGGCTGCTACCAGAGTCTGCAACGAGATCGTTCGCCGCAGTGGAATCGATTCCCTCGACTGTCGCGCCGAATGAATTTGTCGCTGATTGTGACTTCGAACTGTTATGGAGGTTGAGTGGTTCCACCGACTGTTGATTCACAAGGTTGTTCACACCGGTCGCGACTTGAACTGTGTCCCAGTCAGCCGTCCCGCCATACGTCCGGAAGGCGATGCCTCCCGACTTGATCGCCGTACTGGTCCCGGAAACCGATTGCAACTCTGAGGTATAGGCGTCGACGATTTGTACCGTGACTGCGGGGCTGATGGTCGCGTTCAACGTGGTGCCAGTCGGCCCTTGACTGAAGACCAGATGATTGGCGGCTGCGGGTGTCACCAGGATGTTGGCTGTACCTGTCAGCGAGCTGCTGGCGGTATCGGCAACCTTAATATTCTGGCTGCCGGCCGTCTTGAGAGTCACCGAGCTGAAAGTGTGTACGCCATTGTCTATAGTGGTGAAAGTGTAATTGCCGGGAATGATTCCTGCACCGTCGGAGGTTGTCAAATGGACGGTGCCGCTGTAACCCGTTACCACATTATTCGACGCATCCAGTGCTTTGACGGTGATGCTGAAACTAGTCCCAGCAGTACTAGTGGCCGTGGCAGTGATGACAAAATGGGTTGCCACTGGTGTCGTCGAGACCGGTGGTGTCGTAGTCGTCGACGTCGTTCCCACCAAGCCGTCGACGACCAGATTCGCGATCGGCGAGCCTCGTCCGGTCACCTGGTCATAGCCTGCCTGTGCCGTATATTTCGGACTGCCCGTGCTCGACCCGCTCGTCACATCATGGAAATCGGTAGCGGGCAACGTATACAGTTTCGGTAGAGACTGGGTGACTCCATCCAGCGAACCGAGGCTTTCTATAGCACGGCCTTGATCGGCAATGGCAACCAGTCCCGCCCATTGCGGTGCCGCGGCACTCGTTCCCCCATACTGGCTCCATGGCTTGGCGGCCGAATTCCCGTAGGAATCGTAGACCGAGAAGCCCGTGTTGGGATCCGCATCGTACGAAACATCCGGGCTCGTCCGAGCCGTTGTCGATTGAGTTACCACACCCTTCTGGTACGAGGGCTGCGATTCGTATTTGCTCGTGCCACCACCACTGCCGCTCCAACCCGTTTCGCTCTGGTAGGTGCCGTTGCTCGAGATATTCAGCGTCGTACCACCAACGGAGACGACATTAGGTGAGGAGGCGGGATACTCAGCAGGTGCGCCGTCATCGCCACTCGAAACGAAAAACGTCACACCAGTATGGCCAGCCGGAGTGGTGAAATAGCTATCGTAACTTGTTTCACCCGCGAATTCGCTGCTACCCCAACTCATCGAAACGGCAACTACGCCGGATGCATGCCGGGCATAATCCACGGCCGTCATTAAGTCCGAGAGAGAGGAACTTTTCGCCTCGACAAGCAGGATGCTAGCACCTGGCGCTATAGCATGAGCCCACTCGACATCCAGCGCAATCTCGCTCGCCCAGCCAGTATCTGCTTTAGGGAGTGACGTCCCGCCAGTCTGATTCACTTTGGTAAAGACCGGATCCGAAAGCCCGTATTGCAAGTCGAACTGATGTAAGTCGCTGGCGATATTCGGATCATCGTATGCATCAACTATCGCGATGGTCGTGCCGGTCCCGTCTCCCACGATACTTCCGTCCGCAAACGTAATACTATTGAATCCATATGCTTGACGAATTTGGTCCGGCGACAAGCCGGTCGGACCCGCAGTCGCCTTTGGTGACGTCGCATCTGTTGTCACCTCATTATCAGGTTGGACGATGATGTCCTGATCGGCCACAGTCGCCGACAGCAGGATGCGTGTTTCCAATGATTCGACTGCCGTTGTCCGATCGACAGTCAAATTGCGGCGACGATTGTTCTTCGAAGTACGCCAGATTCGCGCGAACCAGGAACGCAACATAACGTGTTCTCGATATCAAGATTTCAATGAGAGGCAGTCAATGCGCCAACCAGACATCCCTGTCTACTCGCATTACCCGCACCAGCAACGATCAGATCTCGCCCCGCATCCTGCGCGCGAACACACGAAATAGGCGCGACGCGCATGGCACACCTTTAATCCGGCATGCTGAACTTGCATCGCTTATCTCGTGATGGTCACGGAAACGCTCCGAACACCGCCGCAAAAAATTGCGATTTCACAGATTTAGTGAAAATGAACGCCCTTGAACAGGTTTCGATTTTGACACCTTTTGCATTTAAGCGATTACATCACCTGAGTCGCTCGAGACCTACATCAGGCTTTACGACGTGGCGACCTTGTGCGTATTGCGGAGCCCACTTCTCGACGTCAATGAGTTGATACCCTCCACACATCCTCGCCTCGTGCCACACAGAGTCGGCGAATCCGTTTAATGATGCCGGCTGGTATAACATTTCAGAAGGGTTGAAACGACGTAAATCACTCAAACAGATTCGTCTCCTTTCAATAAACGTGAAACGATTACGTTGGACAACTGCGTGACAGTCCAAATACCTTTCTAACCGTCCATTCCGCGTTCATTCTATTCCTTCAGTGGTCGATACCACGGTCACAATCCGAGCGACAGCGTGGTTCCCTATAAACGACCCAGATGATTTTCTCGAGGAAGCACAATGGCCTGATTGCCTCCGAATACGGAACCTTGTAAGGAATGACTTCGTCTTTCATGAGTTCGTTACGAACTGAGACGATGACAATACTCTCGACAACGCACATGGGGCCGTACGAGCGGCCGTTTGCTTCACGGATTGCAGACTCCCTAGTTTGTGCGGTGGCGTCTCATCAGTCGTCCGCCAGTCACATTGCGGCGCAACAGTCACGCCCGGAACATCAGATACTCTTGAATACCGGAGTCCTCCAAATGAGATCAGCTCGTCGAAAAAGAACGTCGAATCGGATGCTGCAAGTTGAACGTCTTGAAGAGCGTACCGTACTGACAGCTCCGACGATCACGTCCTCCGCATTCGTGAGCATCCCGGAAAACCAGGTCGCGGCAACCGTGGTGACAGCAACCGATGCCGACTCTTCCGACACGCTGACATTCTCGCTCTCAGGAGGCGCTGATGCGGCTCTGTTTCACATTGATGCCAATACCGGCGCCTTGAACTTCATACTCCCTCCTGATTTCGAAGCTCCGTTAGACTCCAATGCAGACGAGAACTACGAAGTCGAGGTCACCGTCGATGACGGAAATCAGGGCACGGATACCCGCGATCCAGTCTCTCAAAATATCACGGTCACCGTTACTCCTCTCAACGAGAACACTCCGGTGTTCACATCGCCTTCCGCGTTTAGTGTTCCGGCGACGACAACGTCGATCGGGATCGTGACGGCTACGGACCAGGATCTGCCAGCCCAGGCTTTGACTTATAGTGTCGCGGGTGGCGCCGACGCCAGCTTCTTTACCATCGACGCTGCCACAGGCGCCCTGAGTTTTCTGGTGGCCCCGGATTTTCAGTCGCCATTGGATGACGGCGGAGACAATATTTACAACGTCAACGTGAACGTCTCTGACATTGGCGGGCTGACAGCAGTCCAAAGCATAGCGGTCACCGTGGAACAGCCTCCACTGATCTTTAGTTCTTCTCCAGCGTTCGGGGTCAATGAAGGTGCCGTGACAGTCGGAACTGTCATTGCGACCTCTCCTGATCTATCTGCGACGGTCGTGAGCTACAGCATCACCGGTGGCGAAGACGCTTCACTCTTCACGATCGATGCCACAACGGGAGCCTTGTCGTTTCTTTCCGCGCCTGACTTTGAGCTTCCCCACGATGTCGGCGCTGATAATGTTTACAACATCACTGTGACGGCCGCTGATGGTGTGGCATCGCCAGGAATTCAACACGTCGTCGTGACTGTCAATGGGATCAATGACAACTCTCCCACGTTTACGTCCGCGAATGCGTTTAGCGTCGCAGAAAACACAGCCCTGATTGGAACGGTGACCGCCGTGGATGCAGATCTACCGACGCAGTCGCTGGGATACAGCATAACAGGTGGCGTCGACTCGGCGCTCTTTACAATTGATAGTAGCTCGGGAGTACTTACGTTTGCGGCGGCGCCTAACTTTGAAAGCCCTTTGGATGCCGGGGAGAACAATGTCTACGACGTCGAAGTGTCCGTCTCTGACGGAGTCAGCCCCGACGTAGTACAAAATATTGTGGTGACGGTAACGAATCTGCCGGTCGCATTCCGTTCGTTACCAACATTCGCTGTTAATGAAAACACGGCCACCGTCGGAACAGTACAAGCATCCGATCCCGATATCAGCGCGCCAGCAATCACCTACAGCATCACGGCGGGTGCGGACGCCGCGTTGTTCTCCATCGACCCTAATACTGGCGTTCTCAGCTTTCTGGCAGCGCCCGACTTTGAGTCGCCGCTAGACGCTGATGCAGACAATGTGTATCGCCTCGTGGTAACCGCCAGTAATGGCAGCGCTATTGCGACAACACAAGACATCTCGATTTCCGTGTCTGACTTATCATTGACGTTTACCTCACCGAACGCTTATTCGGTAGAGGAGAATACAACTGCTGTGGGAATTGTCGCGGCGACCGAAACAGATACTGGCAATCAAGCGATCACTTATAGTATCACAGGGGGAGCCGACGCGGCGCGCTTTGCGATTGATCCCAACACCGGCACGCTGTCATTCCTGTCGGCCCCTGATTTCGAGTCACCAACGGATGCAGATGCGAACAACACCTATAATGTGACGGTAACGGCCAGTGACGGCACCGGAACACCTGCTGTTCAGGATGTTACGGTAACGGTCACTCCGGTCAATGACAATATTCCAGTCTTCACATCCCCGGCAGAGTTCAATGTCGCTGAGAACAGCACTGTGGTTGGGACAATCGTGGCCACCGATGCGGACCTGCCGGCACAGACACTTACCTACGCCATTACTGGCGGCGTGGATGCGTCTTTTTTCAGTATCGATTCGTCGACAGGCGCGTTGACCTTCCTGGCTGCCCCCAACTTTGAGTCGCCCGTTGATTCTGGTGCAGACAATATTTACAACATTGAAGTCACTGTATCTGACGGCAACGGATCAACGCAGACCCAAAGCATCTCCGCGACAGTGACAGCGGTCAACGAACAGGCACCGGCATTTACCACCGCAGCAGAGTTCACGATCACCGAGAATCTCACCGCGGTTGGTACCGTCATGGCGACTGATGACGATCTGCCGGCTCAATCGCTGACATACGCAATCACCGGAGGGGCAGATGCAGCTTTGTTTTCAATTGACCCCGACACCGGCGAACTCACGTTCCTAGTGGCACCCGATTTCGAAACGCCGGATGATGCCGATGAAAACAACAGCTACAATCTGACCGTCACGGTGAGTGACAACGCGGGACTGACCACGGCCCAGGATATCACGGTCTCTGTTACGAACGTGGTTGAGGATGCCTCTTTCGCACTCGATGAACAGGACAAGACCTACTATCTGAAGGACAAAAAGAAGCTGATCTCCCCCAATGCGACCTTTACCGCAGATGAGTCGGCTGACAACTATGATGGCGCACAGCTAGTGGTTGCGATTACGGACAATCGGCACGCGGGCGACAAGCTGAACTTCAACTCCGACGCAGGCAAGTTCAAGGTACACGGTGACAAGCTCTACTTCCATGGACTTGTCATCGGAGAGATCCACGGAGGAAGGACTGCGGGTTCGCCATTGACCATTACATTCAATTCACTGGTAAATACGCGGACGATCGACCTGCTCATTAAGCACCTGAGCTTCACCTTTACCCAGCGAGCTTCGGTCGATGAGACGCGAACGATCACAATGAAACTGTCCAACGCCGACGGCACCGAAAGTAACGTGGCATCTCGCAACATCACAGTGCTTGCCCCGAGCTACTGGTTGTGGTCCTCCGACGAGCAGCAGGCGCGGCACCGTAACAATAAAGAGCCCTTCGACACCTAGGCGTCGAAGGGCTCTTTGCAGTTGAGATCTCAGACGAAGCTATCGGCGCTGTAAACGATAATTCTGAAGTTCTGCGAATGAGGTCCGGTCTTTTGATAGAGCAGAGCCATAAAGTAATCAGCCATCCAGCGTTGTCAGACAGTGGTCGTGAAATTCGATGGTCAGTTTTGATATTTTGAGAACCGCCAGTCATCTTGCATGCATCATTCGTCGCAGCGGTCTGAACGGCTGCAAACATTGGGTGCAATCAGATTATTCGGTTGCCATTCGCCAACCCTGGGAGATTGGATCGAAGCCTGTCGGGAATTTCGTATCCGGTCGATATGTCGGTGCTTCAGCAAAATAGCAACTTTCCAGTGCCGACTTGTCTATTTCTGAGAGATCAGCCCCTGCGAAGTAAGCGCCACTGATGTTGCATACCTGAAATGATCCCGACCATGATGCTCGTTTGAGGATGGCATGTTCGAACGAAGCCATCTGAAAACTGCCGTTTAAACGAGCGGCTGAGAGATCGGCTCCCACGAATGTTGACCCTTGAAATGACGAGATACCACCCGTCAACTTCGCGTTCCTGAGAGAAGCCTTATCAAAGCACGCCAACTGAAACGATGCCGTGCCTGCTTCCAGCGTCGCATCGTCCAGAACGGCTGACGCAAAATTTTCACGCTGAAATGAATTCCCAGCTCGGCGAATGATTGCACCACGACGTTTAGAGTCTCCAAACCCTTCTCTCACTGACAACTGATAGCCGTCCTTGTGAACTTCAGGGGTCGCTTTAGGTCGATCTCGACGTTGTTCGTGCTCGTGATATCGCTGACGACTTGCTTGCTGCCTCAAACGCACCGCATATTCCTTTGACACGTGCCTGCACAGAAGGACGGCGCATGTCAACACCAGCAACAGCAGGGACACAATGACAAATCTTCGCTGCATTCTCACGCCTTCGTAACTAACGCCAAAGTTGACCCACTTATGTGTGTGTGAAAACGACATTCAAGTGGCTCAAAACGATTCGCCGCAGAGACGTCGGGCTGAACCGCCTGATACTCATCATGACTTTCTAATACGGGATGCCGTCCTAAAATGGTAGAGATGCCCGGAGGCTCACAAGGCTGGATGTGTTCCAGATGGTTGATGAGCTCGGGCAACTGCCCAACAAGAGACCGGTGGCGAGATTTTATCAACAACAACATCCATCTTACTGCGGAGTCGACCTGCGTGCCAGAACAATGCATGTTTGTGTGATCGATTGATCGATGGCGATGGACTGACGGCTGACGGAGTAGGAAAATACAGATGTTAGGCACCTTCGGCGAGAGAACCTGGATGATGGCGAAACAATTCCCGTAACAGATTACACTGTTCCACTTTTTCCGCAGACATTGCTGATTTACACGCGTCAATGACGATGTCTTGAGGGCACCCCGCTTGGCGCAAGAGATCCGATGCGGCAATTCCAGATGATTCACGACAGGCAATAGCGACCTGCTGAGCATGTCCCTCACCGAGACCACAGACGGACTCAATCGCTGCGTTACTGCTGCCACCTGCCGAATCCTGAATCTCACCCGCTTCGTCGGCGACATTCCAATCCCAGTTAATTTTGGCTGCATCGGCGGCGGACAAGTTCCCGGAGAGATAAGCTTCGGTGGCTTCGACCACCGCTCGACTTCGTGGGTCCGTGAGGATGGGCCAGATTCGACGACAGCATTTGACCGAGAACTTCATGAACGCTTCATCCTTGATCTTGCCGTCGAGGTGGCGGAGCATGTCGTACGGACTTTCGCTTGTCAGCCACTCCAATTGAGTCATTCTCCTTCTCCCGCCTTACGACCACATTGATCCGCGTGACGCGGTTGACTCCGAGTTTGTAGCCCGATCCGCTCGCTACGTCGGATTGTACCGCTTGTTAGGTACCGTATGTCCAAAATAGGAACGTGATGTTGAAATGGTTGCGTTGGCTCATCGCAGAGTGAGTACGGGCTATTGTGTCTGGATGCCATCAAGATAGACGGCAGTCACCTGTTTGTCGCCGTTGTAATGGATCCTCACTGGCCATGACGCGAAGTTGCGAAAATAAGAGTACTGGACAAGCCCCGCAGTTCTGAGATCAACGAATACCGCGAGATCGTGGCACAGATAATCTATGCGTCCGCCATATATGTCACCGTATTCCGGTGAGGGAGCGCCAGCACTTGGCGAACCACTCACATAGCCGTGGGTCGGATTACCGAGTAGAGAATAGACTTTTGCTGGCGAATCACCAATCAGGATCTGTCTGGCCGCGTCCTTGAGTTCGTGCAGTTCTTTGAGTCGAATGAAAACTGCAACAAAGATGAAAGCAACGACAATACCGAGGCCCCCAAGCACAGCGATCCGGCGCCAATTGCTGTGTCTCGCATCGAGTTTCGCCCCCACCTCACGGTGTATCATTGTCTGCGGTCTCGAAAACATTGATCGCTCGTCTGTTGCCAAGGTTGACCCATGTGTGTGCGGGAGGAAACGACATTCAAAATGCCCAAACGGTTTGTCGCACAAACCTCGGGTCGAATCGTTTGTCAGGCTGAGCTCGTGGTGGACGATTCGCAGCCAGTCCCACGATGGAATCGGAACGCCTGACGAATTGTGTTAGTCGCTGTTTTCCCAAATCATGACGACCGACGATGTGGGTTTGGAGTTGTAACAGTAGGGAAAACACGGAATTCCCGGATCGACCTTAAGATATACCCATGCTTCAATTGATTTGTCCAGCACACTTCGATCTACCGACAAAGTTCCGAATCCTACAGAAGCAAGCAAGCGATCGATCAATGCTGCATCCTCTGCGTCAAGACCATCGTAACAGTGCCCCTTGTATTTTGGTCCTGCGTAAAAGTGCGAGTATAAGTGGTTGTTGATTGCAATTGATTGCGAGCAAGGCACTAGAAAGCCTTGAAATGAATTCTGAATACAAGCAAGACCGCCACATTGATGCGAGTATGCAATTCCGGACTCGTGGCCAACGATAAAGTAAACTCCTTCGAGTTCCTGCAGGTTGACTTCGATGAGCGAATCAGATGGCATAGGTGCAGTAGTGTTCTGACGTTCAGAGTAGCCCGCGTGTATGCGGGGGAAACGACACTCAAGTTGCCAAAACGGTTGGCTGCACACACGTCGGTTTGAACCGCTTGCTAGGCTTTTTTTGTTGCACCCAGCGGCACAGCCGTAATACAAATCCAGTTTACTCAAACCATCCGAACAAGTAATAGATCACTTTCCAGGTTTTCCGATGGACATATGCGGAAACTGCCTTTAGTGACCGACCGGGGGGCGACAATAAGGTAAGTCCATTTTGTGTGCTTTAAGCACATGTTCATAATGTTGCAACCGATCTTCCAGGGATACTTTCAAGTCTTCAATCTCATCGATTAAATCTGGGTTACCCGTAACGCATGCCATTTCATGCGCCCGCTCAGCGCAGCGGAGCATAATCGACAACGAGTCGCCCTGAACGACGCAGCCTGGAAAACTGCGACCTGGCATACGAACGATTCCGTAGTTGCATTCTTCAGAAAAGACTTCCAATTCCTTGCGTTCCATGGGTTCGCTTTCACTGCCTGACGCCCAGGTTAATCGATGTGTGTGCGCGGGAAACGACACTCAAATCGCCTCAAACGGCTTGCCCGACACGCGTCGCCTTGAACGGCTTGTTAGTCCTCGTCCTTCGGCCAGTATCCGAAACAGATCTCGTGAAGAAACCGGTCGAACTCAAGACCTTCTTCATCTATGATTTGAATCAGCCCGTCGTCGGCTAAGACGGTTCCACCATCGAAAATGACAAATAGACCATGGTACAGTCCCCGCAACTCCTCTTCAATAATAGCTGCGCATTGGGCCGAAGACACTTCGGACAAACGACGAGCGAGTCGCTGTTGAGTCGCTCGAAATGTCTCGGCGACGTCTTGCATAAACGGTGCCTGAAGTCGACTTGAACTCATCCCAATCTCTCGTCTAACGCAGAGTTACCCTGTGACCACGCGCCACACAGCGCAAGGCGACCCGAGAAAAAGCGAGAGCGTCGGGGCCGTCAATTTGAACAACGAGTCAGGTGTGTTCAAAACCTTCTCCCGCATACACATCAAAGCCGATTGATATCCCGAGATCCGCTATGGCAGCCATTAGCACCGGCTCAAGTGTTGCGCTGAAATTACCACCGCCGAACCACCCAATGAAGTATTCCAGATAGCCGCCGCTGCTCGCAAGTTCTCGAAAAAACTCTCGATGCTGCGTAAGCCGGCCATTTGCGTCTGCCAAGAACTGCTCAATCGATATGCTTTCCGACGATAGCCTCTCTCCCGAATGCAATGTGGCCAGCCAGAAGCTCTCTTTGTTGAGCCCAGGCAGAGGCACACCTTTTGTGGTAACGCGCTGCTCGCCCACCGTCCGATGCCGCTTTGGAGATACGCCAAGCCTGCTGGTGATGACGGCCGGATCAATTGATGGATGCATGATGCTGAGCGAAACGCAGAATTCGTACGCACTCATTGACACACCTTACGCCCAAGTTGACCTGCTTGTGCCCACAGGTGACATCATATACCAAACCCGTCCGTGGCACACGTCGGGTTGAAACGCTTGTTTGGCCTGTCACGTCGACTTATCCGAGAGCGTGGATTGCAGCCATCCAGAAATGTCACGCACCAGCGAATCCGCATTGACCGTCCTAGAAACAACCATGAACCCCATCCAGTTGTCCCAATCCAACGCAATTTCTTGATCGCCGAGCCGGAAATCCCAAAACATTTGATCCGGACCTACAACGAGCGAATCGGTCTGGGATATGGAAAACGCTTCAACTATTGATCGGCAAACAGCCGGGTAATCCACGGCCAAGACAGTTGGCACGTCGAACGTTAAGCGTCCACTGTGGTCTCTCCAGAATCCAGCATCGGACATCCTTTATCTCCGCAACCTAACGAATTGCGATCAATCCTGCCGCGGGGATGCGGCTGAATAGATCAGTGTTGAATTTTTCCGCTTTGTGGCTCGGTTGACTCCGTCTTATGCGAATTCAATTCGAACCACGAAAGTGGTGAGAATCGATCTTATCGTGTGAGGTGGGACGTGTCACGAGCTTGTTGAGGAATGCACGAAGTGTGTTCTTCGGTCTCTTGTAGTGACTATCGGGATTGTACTTGGCGAGTTCGGTCGTGGATTGTGAATTTGAGGGAGCAGGACCACTGACTGATTCGCGCAAGGAGTCGTCGGTGTAGCACCAGGTACCTCGGCGAACTGCTCGATTGGGATAGGGATCAATGGGGCAAAGGGTTCGACGGGGTTGTCAGGCATCAGTGCACCCTGGTGGTCGCCAGGGACTGTTCATGATGACCCACCAACTCGCGCGCACGGTATCGCTGACGAGGTGCATGTCGGCTCATATCTCCAACAGGTCGGTTCGGTACGGAGTCAAGGCAATCCAGCCAGAGCTGCCTTGCTCGACGATCCCGATGCGGACCTCGGCATCCCGTGTAAAATTCCTATCAGGGAACTCATATCGAACCACCGATTTTTTGAAGTGTGAATTTGCCCCCCGGCTTTCCCGAGGTCAAATTCTTAATTTGTCAGGCCGCACATTCGGCCTGCCATGCTCGAAGGATATCGCAAGTCGCTTCACACGCTTGTTGCCATGATGATTCGCCGAACTGAACTTGAAGCATCTGCTGCCAGGATAAAGCGGAGTGGCCATATCGATTGGCAAGGTATTCGGAGAACCCAGGAAGCGTGCCCGCGCCGTGCGGCGGCCGTAATCCGTGACAAACACCTTGGGCGAATAACAAGACATCTCGAAATGATGCGATATCTTCGCAGAACATGCGAGGCCGCATGAATACACTATAGATAAGCTCATCATTAGACATAGTTGGCCTGACCCCCACGTTAATCTGTGTGACTCCAACCTTGCCATAAAACCCGATCACGGCACACGTCGGGTTGAACCGATTGCCAGTCCTGCATTGCTGTTTGCCAGCGAGTTGAGGTCTGCATTTTCCAACAGGATCACTCGATCTTTGGCGCTGTTGGCCAGATAGATCCAAATCGGAAACAAGAGAATTGAAATGGCATTGAGGAACGGGATGAACGCGATCACGCACGTTGCCACTCCTAACCCGAACCCGGCCGAATGTGGACGTGATGGATCTCGATCACGCAACACGCGTTGAAGTGTCGCGGATAAGCCCGGGATGACTCGAAATATCCAGTACAGATTGAACAGTGGGATGAATAACCACCCGACTGCCCGGCCGGGTGACGGACTGTGGTAGCCCGGAGGGACAACGCTCCAGGCTCGATATAGCCAGATGAGGAACAAGATCGAGGCGATCAATCCAATCATCCCGCCGATCAAACACAGCAGAAACCCCGCCTCAATAAGCAATGCATCTGCAGCACGATAGTATTCTGTCACTTCGCTGTTGGGTTCAGAAAGCAGATGTACGTAAGCGAAAATAATCAGCAGCAACCCTACGAAGCCCACTAACAAGCCCACGAACATCAGGGCCGAACAGGAAATCGCCAGAATCGACCCTGGTTGCAGTTTTGGATTCGCGCAATGGCTCAACCGCGAAACGCCTGAAGTCTGATTCCTGGACGTAGACGTCGAAATCCCGCCGCCACAATGAGGGCAAGCGACAACTCCGGCGGAAAGCTTTTCTCCACACTTAAGACACAGGTTCAAAGGCATATTGGGTCTCAAG
>JAQGHT010000085.1 GCA_028291565.1 Planctomycetaceae bacterium
GACGAGGATGTTTCGGACGACTTGAAGAGCGATCCGACATTGTGGAGCGGCTGCCTGAGTGGAGCGTATCGCGAGGACCAGTTCCTGGAGGCATTCGAAGCCGCTGGATTTCATGGCATTGAGATCCTCAACCGCCAAACGGAACCCTGGAATACTGTTCGCGGAATTGAGTTTCGCAGTCTGACAGTGCAGGTTTTCAAAGGGAAGGCTGGACCATGCCTGGAACGCCATCAAGCCGTCATTTACACCGGCCCCTGGAAAGCCGTCATTGACGACGATGGCCACACTCTGGAACGCGGTAAACGCATGGCCGTTTGCGACAAGACGTTCCAGATCTACAGCCGGGAGCCGTACGCCAGCGACATCACTCCCATCCCGCCCCGCCAGGAAGTACCACTGGCGACGGCGAAACTGATGTCTTGCTTGGGAACGCCGCTACGCGATCCCCGGCAGACCAAATCCCAGATGCCCGCGCTCAGTCTATTGCCCATCAGCGATTGTTGCGGGACTACGGATTGTTGCTGAAGTCCAGTCGGCTCAAGCAGTTAAACCTTGTGAGTTCCTGCTTTTTATGTAGGAGAGGTTTTCAACCTGTCCGTTACCCACTTCTTTTTGCATGATAAGCGGCAAAAACGTAGGGACGTAAACGCAAAAGTAGGAGGGCGAAATGTTTTTGCACTGCCACAACGCACTGATTCAACTCAAATTGCCTGAAATGCCCACGCGATTTTGAAGCAGAAAGGGTAACATGCTGGTTTTCAACCTGTCCTGCACCTGGTAGGACAGGTTGAAATCCTGTCCTACCAGGCATCACCTTCAATTGCTTCCGGTTCTTGGCTTCAAGCGGCAATCCGAGTACTATAAGGGCGACTTTGGTGCGTGAATCATTTGCGTGCTGAATCCGTTCAAATTGAGTCCCGAATAACCTCGCAGCGAGATGACCGTGGATCCTTTGCCGTTGTTGAAAGAACTGGTCTCGATTCCCAGCGTCAATCCGATGGGCCGCAACGTGTCGGGTTCGGAGTTTCTGGAGACTCGGCTGACGGAATTTCTCGAGCGTTTCTTTCGAGACTTGAACGTTCCCTTCGAAGTCATCGAAGTCCTGCCGGGTCGTTCCAATATCATCGCCCGGTTTGATAACTCGCAGTCCAAGGCCACGATTCTGATGGACGCCCATCAGGACACCGTGCCGACCGATGGCATGATTATCCCGCCATTCCATCCTGAAATCCGGAACGGCCGCTTGTATGGGCGCGGCTCTTGCGACGTCAAGGGAGGCATGGCGGCAATGTTGTCGGCATTCGCCCGGCTGGTAAAAGAGCGTCCTGCCGCTGCGGCCAATGTCATCATGTCCTGCACCTGCGATGAGGAATGCACGGCTCAGGGCGTAACGGATCTGGCTCAATTGTGGGCCAATCCCAAACGTCACAGTCCGCTGATTTCCGGACCTCCGGATATCGCCCTGGTCGCTGAACCGACCGATCTGCACATCGTCGTGGCCCATCGCGGTGCGACCCGCTGGAAAATCCAGACGATCGGAAAGGCGGCTCACAGTTCACGGCCAAGCGAGGGAATCAACGCTATTTACCGTATGGCGCCCGTGCTGCTGGCCCTCGAGAATTATGCGCGAGACTTGCCGGGGATCATTCCCGCTCACCCGCTGTGCGGGCCGGCCACACTGAGTGTCGGTCGAATTGAAGGGGGCATCAGTGTGAATACCGTCCCTGATTCCTGCGCGATCGAAATCGACCGCCGCGTGCTGCCGGGCGAGGATGGAGTCAAGGTGATGCAGCAAGTCGAAGAGTATTTAAGGCACCGCCTGGACGTCGATTTCAAAATGCTCCCACCGTGGATCATTGGCCAGGCTTTGTCGAATCACAATAATGGCCCCTGGTCTGATCAGCTGCTGCAAGTGATTGAGCGGCATGTTGGACCGCATGAAAAAGTAGGAGTGCCCTACGGCACGAACGCATCCAGGACTTCGGCAACCGGTGTGCCTTCGATGGTTTTCGGGCCGGGTTCGATCTATCAGGCGCACACGTCCGACGAATGGATTTTGATCTCCGAATTGCGTGAAGCCGCGGAAATCTATTTCGATTTCTGTGCGAATGCCGTCTTGCCCAGCCGCGATTGAGCCGCTCATTCTTGATTTTCGACATTTACCTTGCGCGGTGGTCGGGTTGCGAACTTGACATTCCGTCAGCCCTTTTGGGTAAAGCCGTGAGCGATTTCCGTAGCCAATCTCGCTAGAAATTGAGGCGGTTCGCGCCGTCTGTGCTCCGATGCCCAAGGTTTGGCAACCTTAGAGCGGTTTCACTTTGGGTGTGCCGGGAGGGCGAAGCTCCCGCCCTGCGAATTCCACAACTGCCGACTCCACCGCAGATTACGAAAAACGCCTGGAAAATCCCGTGGCGCCCGGTATTCTGGTTAGTCGTGGTCGTTTATGGTTGTTTGTCAACAATTGGCATTGGCTCCAGCACAGTTTTAGCACAATCGGCCTCAGCCGTCTTCCCCGGACTTGTTGTCGTACGCCGGAAAGGGGCGAGTGCAACCGGATCAATTCCTGAAGATCCGGAATCGCCTGATGTCGGGGACCATCGTCCAATCGCGGCATCCTATTCCCGCTTCAGTTCTGATCTTCAAAAGGACTCGAGCATTGAAGACCAGCGCCGCTCGTGTCGTGAATGCGCTGATCTGAATGGGTATCAGCTCAGCGCGGAACGGGAATACGCAGACTACGCCGTTTCTGGTACGAAACTGCAACGTGAAGGACTGGATCGCTTGCTTGAGGATGCCAAGCATAAGCGTTTCGATCTATTAATTATGTTCAGCCTCAGCCGCCTGGCTCGAGAGTCGATTATCGGGATGCCAATCCTCAAGACGCTCGTTTTTGAGTACGGAATTCGTTTCATCAGCGTCTCCGAATCGATCGATTCGAACAATCCCAGTTGGGTCATGATGGCGACGATGTACATGCTCCAGCACGAGAATTACGTGAAGGAGCTCGGAAAGAATGTCCTGCGGGGACAAGAGGGAGCTGTGCTCAGCGGGTTCTCAGTGGGTGATTATCGCTTTGGCTACCGGACCGTCCCGTCACCAAATGGAGAAATGATCGGACGCGGGCGGAACGCAAAACCTCGGATGATTTATCAAATCGATCTCGAACAGGCGCAATGGGTCAAGCACATTTTTGCCTGGTTCGTCGGAGAACACCGTAGTATCGCATGGATCACAGGGGAATTGAATCGGAGAAATGCCCCCAAAGACCATCGCTCGTCCACGGCGCACTGGCACCACACGTTAGTGATTGGAGTTTTGACCAGCCGCAAATATATCGGCCAATGGACGTGGGGGCTGAAATTCAACAAGCGGCTGCCTTCTTCCGGCAGAGTGATTCAAGAGGCGCGGCCGGAATCGGAGACGGCTAAATGGAACCGTGAACTTCCCGAGTTGCGAATTATCCCTGATGATGTGTTTTTTGCAGCTCAGGAGCGGAGAAGGAAATCTGTAGAGCAATCTGCCGGCAAACGGGAGGCCAACGGGCGGTTGTCCGGGAAGGCCACTAATCGCAATTATCGCCATCTCCTGGCCGGCATGTTCAAATGCAAACTGTGTGGAAGCACGTTCCATACGACCGGGGTTCGAGCAAAGTACATGGGCTGCCGCGGTTATAAGTCTCGCGTCTGTACCTGCCGGACGATGATTCCACGTCAACTTGCTGAGAAATTGATTTTGGAGGCAATCGGCAACGAGATCAAAGAGAATTCGGCATGGAGGCAGCAAATCGTCGATCTGACTCAGAAGGCGATCGAAACGGCGGCGAAAGATGAACCGGATCGCAGGAGCCAACTCGAACAGGAACTGAGGACCGTCGAGCAGAAGGTTAAGCGATTAGTCGATTTGGCGGAAGAAACGGACGACGCGAATGTCAGCGCTCGGCTGGCTCAGCGTCGGCGCGAGAAAGATGAGTTAGTACGACAATTGCGCGGACTTGAGCGAGAGAAAATCTCTGAACCGCAAGGCTCTGTTGCCGAATGGGTCGAGCAGCAAATTGCTGATCTCTTCGAAGTCTTGAAGTCTGGAACCCCAGCGGCGACCGAATCGCTTCGCAACCTGCTTGATGGCCCGATCATCCTGGAAGAAGTCCCGCATGCAGACCGCACACGGTGCCATTTCCGCGGGACTTTTAAAATTCGCGTTGGACGACTGGCGCTTGGTCGAGGTTCGGAGATCCCGGGGATCGACATGGAAACGGCGGAGAATGGAGACATTCTGAAACCAATCACCATTGACTTTCGCGAGCGAAACACGACTGAAATGCAGGCGGAAATCGCGTGGAAGATGCTCCAGGAACTGCGACCGATTAAGGAGATTGCAAAAGTGCTGCAGGTTTCCCGGCCGCGCATGACTGCGATTTTGAAGATTGCTGCCGCGGAGCGTGGCGAACCTTTGGTGGACGGGCGCACGCGGCGTTCGACTTTGCCAGATTCGACACGACCACCGACGATTCGCGACTTGAAAACTGACGAAA
>JAQGHT010000090.1 GCA_028291565.1 Planctomycetaceae bacterium
AAGTCGGTTGAACAAGTTTCCGCCGGCCTTTTGTGTTTGAGTCGCGCTCCACACAAGCCAGTCTTTTAAGATCGTACCCACGAACCCTTCCGCAGCTCAATGTGCTCATTTCGCAAACCAATTGAGGTAAGACTTCATGGATCTGACGAAGATTCTCCAATCACTTTCGGAAAACCTGCTGACACCCATTCCCATGTGCTTCGCTCTCGGTGTCTTTTGCAAATTGATTCACGGCGGAATCAAGATTCCGAAGGAGTTGTATTATACGATCTCGATTTTTCTGCTGATGTCGATCGGCTTTATCGGCGGACACGAACTCGCCAAGGAAGTCAAAGAACACGGTATCACTACGATCTGGCTGCCAGCCTTGGTGACGTTTATCCTGGGCTGTGTGACGCCGATTAGTGCGTACGTGGTATTACGACGTCTGGGCAAATTCTCGGTTGCGGATTCGGCAGGTATTGCGGCGCACTATGGTTCCACATCCGCTGTGACTTATGCGGTCGCGGATGTCTTTGCCAACCAGAGCGGTTCGGCACCCAACAGCTTTTTACCGACATTGGTGACGATTCTAGAATGTCCCGGAATCGCGATTGCACTGGCGATGGGTGCTGTGTTTTCGAAAATGGAGGCCCGCCATCACACCTCGGGAGAAACGCTATTGCCTGCTGAAGGTACGAGCGGAGAAGACGGTGAAAAGGAAGAAGGCCGCCTATGGGAAGCCTTGTATGAAGTCATGACGGGTCAATCCATCATGCTCATGGCTGGATTGCTGGTGATTGGCTTTATCGCGACATTTACGATGGCTGCTCCGGCACCGGCGCCAGTCGTGGAAAAGTCAGCTGAAGTCAAAACGGTGGAAGTCAAGACGGGTGACAAAGCGACGGTGGCTGCAAAATCCGAACACGCTCCCGAAGCGGAAAAAGCCAAGGCGGCCGCGCCTGCCGACCATGGGGCTCCCGCCGCCAAGTCCGATCACGGATCCGAATTGAAAATGTCCAAAGGATTCGCTCCTTTCCATGATTTCTTCTACAGCAAAGGCATGATTTTCCGGGGTGCCCTGTGCATCTTCCTGCTGGAAATGGGACTGGTTGCAGGCGCTCGACTGGGCGACTTGTTCAAAGTCGGTCCATTCCTGTTGGCATTTGGAATCTTGATCCCGCTGTTTCATGGATTTTTAGGGGCATGGTTGGGTCACCTGGCTGGCTTAAATCTGGGCGGTTGCACCGTGTTCGCGGCAATCGTCTCCAGTGCTTCCTACATCGCAGCCCCACCTGCAGTCCGGTTGACACTTCCCGAAGCGAATCCGACGTTGTCAATTACAGCGGCACTTGCGATCACCTTCCCATTTAATATCGCCTTTGGGATTCCGATTTACTTCCAGATGGCAAAGATGCTCGGCGCAACGTGAAAATCCCCGTGCTGGACGTCTTGAACGACAGCTTCAATCGGCGGATAATTAGCGAAACAAGACCAAGTCGACAAACTCCCATCACAACGGCGGCGAGCGGGCAATGATGCCTCCCCCGTCGCGTAAAAAGGAATCGTGGAATGCAACTTCATCCGTTGAAGCAAGTGACGATTATCGTTGAAAAGATCTTACAAGATCAGCTTCTGCCTAAGTTGATTGAACTCGGTGCCAATGGCTATACAACCATCGATTGCAGCGGAAGTGGCGTGCGCGGCGTGCGCTCCGGAGAATTTGGAAGCAATGTCCAAATTACGCTGATTTGCCCGGAAGACATCTCTCACAAGATCTTGACGTTCGTGTCGCGGACCTACTTCGATAATTACGCGTGCATCGCGTGGGAATCAGATGTCCAAGTCGTCCGTGGGGCTCATTATGTTAAATAACAACTGCTGATTTCTCAGGACGTTTGAATATTAAAGCCCGTGGCGGACCAGCTGTCATCGTAGCAGACCTCGGAAACGAGAAACCTGATACCGATTTCACAGTGGGTGAGCTGCGGGCTTTTTCGTTTTCATCCCTGAGCAGTCGAAAAACAGATCGGCAAATTTTGTTCAGTTTTGCTGACGAATTTGAAAATTACCTCTTGACTGTCGATAGCAGAGCCTTACAATCTCGTAAGATTAAACCTTAAGTTCCCGTAAGAAACTTGTCGATCAATCTGACGTCGGGGCATCAAACACACGGAGATTCAAATATGCAAGGTATGCGAAAGTTCGAGTTGCAGGAGAATTTGCCACCTAATGGCAGCGCGAAAGCAGTGTTGCTGAAGTGGAACGGCAACCAATATGTCCCGTCGAAAGACGAAACGGTTGTTGTCTATGATTATGTCGGCCAGCACGGCACGAAGCGTGATCGTGGCTACTGTTTTCTGAGTGAAGAGTCGGGTCGCTGGGAGGCCGCTTGTGGACTTTCAGAACAAGTGGAACAGTGGATGCCATAATCTGGCACGCGGAAGCCCCAAAAGAGACAGCCGCAAGTCACTCTCATGCAGAGACTTGCGGCAGATCGCCCGATGCGACCGTGCGTGCGAGGTGTTTGCCGTCATTTGAGGAGACTCAGGCCCGATTGTTTCGGTCGCAGTTCCGATTTCGTTGCGAGGGCAATCATCCGCCTTGCCACTCTAGGTTCAGGACTTTCATCGGAGTCCTTCGCCCCGATTCATCCAGCAAAATTTACCTCTGTAAAATCCACCTCGAATGATCATTGGGCTGTCGGGCTGTCATGACGCACCAGCAGGTTTGCGTCCGCCAATCGGCAAATTGTTCCGCGAAGATGCTACGACAATTCGATGCTGATACAATGTTGAAACGTTTCAATTGCCGGATAGGCAGAAAGTTCAAAGTCAGGCCAGTGCGGAAAGACTCGATGTGTTGCCATTGCGGTGACGATTTGACAGGTCACCGCTCCGACTTTGAGATCCTTTGAAAGTTTCATTGCATCCATGTCACTTTTCGCCGCGACTTTGGAACCTTTGGCTCCCTGGCCTCTGGCTGCGTTGTCGGTATTGGGACTGGTGGGAGTCTTTATTCTTCGCCGGGGAACTGGGATCGGGATCTGGTCCGCGGTTCGAACTGGTTTAAGATTAGTCTGCAGCCTGGTATTGGGTTACTCAGCCTTATGCGGGGTCCTGATCGGCGTCAGGCAAGTCGCTCCCGAGTTATCAATCTCACTCAGTCCAGTCTGGCCCTGGCCGGTCGTCGTACTGATGAGCATCACGACGATTGCAGTGATTCTGGGCACGTATCCGCAGCGCCTTGCAGCCTTCGCCCTCTGGCAACAAAAGCTGCTCTTAGGATTGCGTCTCACGGCCGCCATTCTTTTGATATTGGCCTGCCTGCGGCCTGTCATTCAGTGGTCAAAAAAGAACGACCATACAGCGTTGCTTCCAATCCTGGTGGACGTAAGTCGCAGTATGAACACCAAAGACGCTCCCGGTGGGATTTCACGATTTGAAGCAGAGCGAAAACTGCTCAATGAAAACCGGGGACTGTTGGAACAACTGTCTAAAAAAGTTCAGTTGCCCACATACGATTACAGTAAGGAATTGATTCCAATTCCGACTGAGGCCGCGGGCGCAACTCCGAATCCGGATCCGAAGCTCGAAGCCACTGGTGAGCAGACGTCACTGGGTTACGTTCTGGACATGCTCTTGAAGGAATCTCCAAATCAGTCGCGAGTCGGCATCATCATGGTGGGAGATTTCGGCCAGCGAGCTTTGGCTCCCTACGATCTGGATCCTCGGCTGGTGGCTCAGCGACTGTCGGAGCTTCGAATCCCTGTATACACAGTTCCATTCGGGGCAACGAGTCTGTCCAGCTCGGGACGCGACCTGATAGCGGAAGATCTGGTGATCAGTCCCACGGTGTTTGTGAAGAACAAAGTCATCGTGGGGGCAAAGATTCGCGCCCTGGGCGCTGCCGGCCGCGATCAGACAGTCCAGTTGCTCGTCGAGCAGCCCGGACAAATCTCCGCGATGGAAGTTCGTAAGACTCTGAAAATCCGGCCGGCAGGTGACGCCGATGTCATTCCAGTGGAACTCGATTTCACGCCCTATCAGCCAGGAGAATTCCGCGTCACGTTGAAAGTTCTGCCGGATGAGAACGAACCGATCGTTTCTAATAATGAACTGACAACGTTCGTTACCGTGCTCAAAGGTGGCTTGAATATCGCCTATTTTGACGTGGCTCGTCCCGAAGTCACGCCGATCGCGAATATGGCCAAGTCGCCTGACATTCAACTCGATTTCAAAGCCGTGCGATTTGGTAAACGGTTCAACGATTTTTCATTGGAAGAAGAGTGGTTTCAGCCCGGAAAATACGATGTGTACATCATCGGCAGCGTACCTGCCGAAGCGTTCAAGCAGACGAAGTTCAAGACTCCGCCGCTGCAATCAATTCATGACGCCGTGGAACGTGGGGCAGGTTTGTTGATGATCGGTGGTCCACAAAGTTTTGGACCGGGAGGTTATGCCGATACACCGCTGGCTGCGACATTGCCGGTGATGCTGAATCCCAACGAGAAACAAATCGGATCGACGTTTGATCCCGAGGTGATGCTTCCTGGTCCAATATCCATTGTGCCGACGCAGGCCGGGCTCAAACATTTCGTGATGCGAATCGATAGCCCCGCTCAAAACCTGGCCAAATGGCAATCCTTGCCTCCCTTGCAAATCGCCAATAAATTTGGGGAACGCAAAAACTTGGCGGAGATTCTGGCACGCGCGGGCGATGGGAATTCAAGTGGCCGGCCATTACTGGTCGCCCAGGATTTTGGGCGTGGCCGTTCGATGGCCTTCGCGGGTTATTCCACATTCCTCTGGGCTTTGGCTGGGCATGAAGATGTCTCACAACGCTTCTGGCGACAGGTGATCTTGTGGCTGGCTCACAAGGAATTGCAGGGGGACAGCTCGGTCTGGTTGAAAATGCCCGACCGTCGGTTTCGTCCCAGTCAACCCATTGATCTGGTGTTCGGAGCGAAGAATCCAGACGGGGTTCCGATTGCTGATGCGAACTTCAAAGTGCAGATTCTCGGACCGAACGGCTTTGCGAAGCCCTTGGGAGTTCAGCAAGCCGGGCAGGATCATGCCGCCCGCTTCACTGAAACATTGGCCCCTGGCGAATACACGGCTGCGGTGGATGCCACACACCAAGGCAAACCGCTGGGCTCGATGCGTTCGCGGTTCATCATTTATGAGCACGATCTGGAGTTACATAATCCCGCCGCCGACACGGCCTTTGCTGACGAATTGTCGCGCACGACAGGTGGGAAACTGATTCCCCCCGAGGAGTTAGCGAACTTTCTCCGTGAACTGCTGAAGAAAGATCTGCAGCCGGATGATAAGAAGTTGACCACAGTCTCTTTATGGGATAACTGGCTGTTTTTATTGATTTTCGTCACGTTGATGTCTCTCGAATGGTTCATCAGGAAGGTACGGGGATTAGTTTAGTTGCCTCCACGGCCGCATGAATCATTGAGCCTCTCGCCAGGGCCGCCGCATAATGCCTATTCGATTTCGACGCGCCACCACCTGACGCCGTGAACGATTTCTGTAGCCAATCTCGTGGGAGATTGAGGCGGTTCACTTCGCTTCAGATCCGATTCCCAAGGTTTGGCAACCTTGGCTACGGGGAAATCAGCGTCCCGAATTGCTTCGCCGTGTCACGCGCCACCGTCTTTGACGGCATCACGGTTTCTTACCGATACCGAATGCCGTATCATCCAGACTGCACTTCATGAACCGGTGTTTGGACCTGATTCATGATGTGGAATCTGTTGTGCGCGCCAACGACTTGTCACTCTAGCAATCCGGAGTCGAAGCATGATTCGCAGCAGCCTTTCGAACCCCACACGACGTGGTTTCCTGCAGTCGTCCGCTGCTATTTGTCTAGCCGCGTCAAAAGACAACCAAAGTCGAGCTGATGATCGTCCGCCAGTTGCCGTACCGCGTGCAACGTCAGGAGACGACGCCGTTGAACCTCGTTGGGATGAGCAGTTGACCGTGACAGTCGGGCCAGACAGCAAAACCGCCCAACTCGTTGGCTCGACCGAACGAGTGTTGCAGGCCGCGGTAGACTATGTGACACGATTTGGCGGCGGAACGGTTCAAATCCTGCCGGGAACCTACAAGCTGCGAAATTCGGTTTACTTGTCTTCCAATGTGCGGATTCTGGGGAGTGGCGGCGATTCAATCCTAATCAAAGAACCGTCCATCAAAACAAAGTTGTCGGCCGACTCCGATTGGTATGATCAAGAAGTGACGCTCGCAGACGGCAAGGGAATACAGTTCGGCGATGGCATCTGCCTGCGAACGCGAAACCCTCACAACGGCGGTACGCAAATCCTCAAACGCACGTTCATCGCTCGCTCTGGGAATCGATTTAAGCTCGACAAGGCCCTACGCGAGAATTATTGGCTCCTCGGTGAATCGACTGCTGCGACATTGTTCCCGATATTCAGCGGTGAGCTGATCAAGAACGTCGTCCTTGAGAACATCACGCTGGACGGTAACAAAGAGAATAATGAACTGCTGGATGGCAATTATGCAGGCTGTATTTTTCTGCAGGACTGCAATCGAATTGTCATGCGGAAAGTCGAAGCGCGGAACTACCATGGTGATGGCATCAGCTGGCAGATTTGCCACGATTGTATCGTCGAGGACTGCCATAGCCACGACAATACGGGATTGGGACTGCATCCCGGTTCCGGCTCGCAGCGGCCCTTAATGCGGCGAAACCGGCTGGAACGGAATGACATTGGGATTTTCTTCTGCTGGGGCGTCAAATATGGTCTGGCTGAAGACAACCAAATCATTGAAAACCGTGGCAGTGGAGTCTCAATCGGGCATCGCGACACCGACAATCTGGTCCGCAATAATGTGATTGAACGCAGCGGCAAGTTCGGAGTCTTCTTTCGCCCCGAACGCGGCAAGGGCTTTGCCGGAGACCGCAATCGGATCGAAAACAATCGGATCGTCAACACGGGCGCGGCGGATGGCGTGGCAGTGGAAGTGCAGGGATTCACTGATGCCGTGCAATTCACTAAAAATCAGATTCAGGAGACGCGAGAACCGATGCAGCGCATTGGTCTGAGACTGGGCGAGAATGCTGGAACAGTCAAGCTGGAAGACAACAAGATCGAAGGCTTCGCGACTGCCGTTGCGGATCTCAGGAAGCCAGCGCAATAGCAGGGCCGTTCCAGTACGGCCAATAATGAAATCAGCCCCCGGGAGAGACATGTCACGCCGCCATCGGAAATCGGGACGAGATGATGTATCGCGACAGCGTCGCAGAACTCCACCAGGAGCACCTCCCGGGACGCTGAATGTCGACCCCCATGCGCCTCATCCGTTGATCAAGATCATTGCGTTCGGGCCGCAGGGAATGACCGAATCGGATCCCCCCGATGCAAATCACGTTCACGAGCTTCTGGGGCAATATCCGGTCACCTGGATCAATGTCGACGGGCTCGGTGATACGGGTATCCTACGAAAACTCGGGGAGTTGTTTCGTATTCATCCGCTGGCGCTGGAAGATGT
>JAQGHT010000119.1 GCA_028291565.1 Planctomycetaceae bacterium
AGGAAATGGAACGGTCTCGAAGTGAAATCCGTGACCAGGAAAAACGGCTCGATCGACGCGAATCATTGCTCGATGATCAACAACAGGATATCACGAAAAAAGAACGGCTCCTGGAAACGACTCAACGGAAGTTGGCGGAAAAGTCCGAATCGGTCGAAACCCGTGAAAAAGAAGTCGAAAAGGCGCTGCGGAAACAACAGGATGAACTGTTTCGCATCAGTGGTTTGACCCAGGATTCGGCCACGCAGGTGTTGCTGGACCGGCTGAACAATCAATTGCGCAACGAAACCGGCGCGATCATTCTGAAGCACGAATCCAATCTGAAGCAAACTTGTGACAAAATGGCCCGTGAAGCCATCGGCATGGCTGTCCAGCGATATGCCGCCAGCCACACTTCCGAAACCACGGTCTCGTCAGTCGATATTCCCACGGACGAAATGAAAGGCCGGATCATCGGACGTGAAGGTCGCAACATTCGAGCCTTCGAAAAGGCCACCGGTGTTGACGTCATTGTCGATGATACACCTGGCGTGGTCATCGTATCGGCGTTCGACAATGTCCGTCGCGAAGTGGCGAAACTCTCATTAATCAAGCTCATCCAGGACGGTCGAATCCATCCCACTCGGATTGAAGAGATCGTGGGTGAAACTCAAAAGGAAATGGAAGCCCACATTCAGCATCTGGGCAAGGAAGCAGCTCAAGAGGCGGGAGTTCCGGGCCTGCATGAGAAGCTGATTGATTTGATGGGTCGCCTGAACTTCCGCGTCAGCTACAGTCAGAACGTCTTGCGGCATTCGATCGAAGTGGCGTTCCTGACTGGACTTCTGGCCGAGCAACTGGGATTGAATGGAAACATCGCCCGGCGCTGCGGGTTCCTGCACGATATCGGGAAAGCAGCCGATCACGAGATGGAAGGCGGTCACCCTGCAGTCGGTGCCGAATTCCTCAAACGCTATGGTGAGTCGCCGGAAGTCGTCCATGCGGCATTGGGACATCACGATGACATTCGGGTGGACTACATCTACACGGTGCTCGTGGCGTCGGCAGATGCAATTTCCGCAGCCCGGCCTGGTGCTCGCCGTGAAACATTGGAAAAGTACGTGCGTCGGCTGGAAGAGTTGGAAACATTGGCCTGCGGTTTTCCGGGAGTCGAACAAGCTTACGCAGTCCAGGCAGGGCGCGAAATTCGCGTCATCGTCGATTCCAACCAGTGCAACGATCGCGAGGCGGCTCGCATGTGCCGAGACATCGCCAAGGCGATTGAGGAATCGTTGACATATCCAGGTGAAATCAAAGTGACCGTATTGCGCGAGAGCCGCAACGTTGAGTATGCAAAGTAGGTTCTCCTCTCGACATGGAATGTCGAGCTGTATTGCGAGGTGTCTCTCTATGCCACGTCCTCTCATTGTGATTCCTGGCGACGAACCGATTCAGCTGGCCGGTTCGCCGCATCTGGAACGTTTATCCGAAGTCGGTGATTTCGTCCTCTATGAGGACCGGCCGGCGGACAATGCAGAAAAGATCCGCCGCATGCAGGACGCTGAAGTCCTGATCAATTCCCGCGGCTCAGTCAGATGGCCGGGCGAAGTCCTGCGAGAATTGCCGCGTTTGAAACTGATTTCACTGTGCGGGATCGGGGCCGACTGCATCGATCTGCCTGCAGCGAAGGAATGTGGGATTATCGTGTCCAACATCCCCGGTCGGACTGCGGGATTGGTGTCAGAGCACGCCCTAGCCCTGCTGTTTGGCATCGCTCGCAAATTGGCTCAACACACCGCGGAATTGAAATCCAATCAGTGGATTCGTCGCGATTTGGTTTATTTGCGAGGCAAAACATTGGGAGTAATCGGGACGGGAGCAATTGGGCGAGAAATGATTCGACTTGCTCAGGCCGTGGGAATGCAGGTCATTGCCTGGAGTTTTCATCCTCAGCCCGAAATTGCCGCCGAACGTGGCTTCAAATATGTCGAGCTGGACGAATTGCTGCAGCAAGCGGATGCCATATCTCTGCATGTGAAACTGACGAATGACAGTCGTGGCCTGATCGGACGTCGAGAATTCGGCCTGATGAAATCAGGCAGCCTGCTGGTGAATACCGCACGCGGCGCAATCATCGATACGTCAGCACTGATCGAGGCATTGCATTCCGGCCATCTCGGCGGAGCAGGCCTCGATGTGTTTGAATCGGAGCCCATTCCAGCCGACCACCCGCTTTTGAAATGCGAACAGATCATCCTGACACCTCACGTGGCGGATCAGACGCCTGAAGGCATGGAGATTCTGAATGGAGGGGCTGTCGACAATGTGATCGCCTATCTGCAAGGTAAGCCACAGAATATTGTGACGGGGTAGGGCGGATTCATCGTGCGACTTCCTTGTCGCTGAAGTCGTGAGACTTTGGGTGAGAGTCCAGAATCGCGCAAAGTCTCCCGAATTTGGCGACAAGACGAAGAGCAGCGATCCGTCTAACAGGCAAGGAGCTGAGCAGGATGGAGCTGAAGAATCGTCGCATCACCGTGATGGGCCTGGGCAGCTTCGGTGGAGGTTTGGGCGCCGTCCAATTTCTAGTGGAACAAGGAGCCCGAGTCACAGTGACCGATCTGCGGCGAGCAGATCAGCTCGTGGATTCGATCCAAGAGCTCGCGACAACTCCGCCGGACGCTTATCATCTGGGAGGGCACCAGGCAGCCGATTTCACCGATACCGATTTACTGGTTGTAAATCCCGCCGTACCGCGTGATTGCCCATTCCTCAATCTGGCAATTCAGGCCGACGTTCCTCTTTCGAGTGAAATGAACCTCTTCTGGGAATTCAATCGCGGCCGCACACTGGCCGTCACGGGGAGTAATGGAAAATCGACGACAACCGCGATGACCCACGCAATACTTCAGGCGACGGGCAAGCGCTGCTGGCTGGGGGGCAATATTGGTCGCAGTCTGTTGCCACGCGTGACAGAAATCGAACCTGAAGATTGGGTCGTTCTCGAACTCAGCAGCTTTCAGCTGGAAGACCTGGACCGGCTGCGCCGAAGTCCCGAAGTCTCGATCATCACAAATTTTTCGGCCAACCACCTGGATCGGCACCTGACCTTAGACAATTATCGCTCGGCAAAGCAAACCATTTTGCGCTGGCAGTCACCAGATAATTTCGCCGTCTTGAACCAGGATGACGCCGATGTTTGCCATTGGCCCACCACTGGCAAGCGATTGTATTTCGGCCTGAGTGATCTCGGAAATGAAGGGTTGTTCGCCGTCGGCACGGACACGGCACTGTTTCGATTTCGAGGCCAAGTACGGCATTTTCCGATTCAACGTTGGCTCACATTACCGGGCGTGCACAATCTGCAAAATGCTCTAGGTGCCGCTTGTGCCGCGTTGGCCATTCAAACACCACCGGAGGCCGTCCAAAATGGATTGCAGGGCTATCAAGCGTTGCCGCATCGCCTGGAATTGGTTGCGGACGCAAACGGCCGCCAGTTTTATAACGACTCGCTCGCAACAACTCCTGAATCGACGATCGTGGCGCTTGCGGCGTTTGATCGCCCCATCATCTTGTTCGCAGGTGGATACGATAAAGGCAGCGATCTCGTGGGGATGGCTCGAGCCATCGCGGACAAACCGGTCAAGGCGGTCGCCTTGATGGGCAAAACGGGGCCACGTATCCAGGAACTGTTGAACCAGTTCGCTCCCCGGGGAGTTATTGGCCGGCATCTATGCTCGAATTTCGACGAGGCCTTTGAATGGGCAATCCGCCACTCCGAGACCGGCGATGTCCTGTTACTTTCACCGGGTTGCGCCAGTTACGATTGGTTCCGGAACTTTGCGGACAGGGGAGCGCAGTTTCGTGAACGAGCCCAAAAATACACATCCCAGTTTTAGGTACTCAGAAACAAACATCCCTTGGCTGAAGTCGCCGAAGATCGTCCAGCTCGTGTTGCATAAGCTTCAGGCTCGTGCGGAATGGGACTTATGAAAGAGATAAGTCCCATTCAGTTGCCATCAGTGATTGCCAGGCAATACGGGCAATGCCGAGCGATCTCTGGGGAGCAATGGTAGCAATATCGGGTTCTTCGGCAGCATCTGAGTGAGGTTCGTAGACTTTGCTCAAACTTCAGTAGAGCCGTCGCAGGGATCCCTCAACAGGTGGCAAGTCTGTTTCATTAAGTTATACTCCGCTGGTTGGAATAAGACATCGCGTTGGAATTAATGGAGAGGACTGTCCGTCGTGCAATTCTATGCGACGGACAGGATGTTCATCCTCAACGGTGGCGCACGCGGGCCGGGTAAACCACAATTGCATCCTGATTCACTCACTTTGGAGAGGTTGATCCATGTCTGGTCGATTTCACGTCGCAGTCGCGCTGCTGCTCATCTGCCTGGGAACTTCACTCTTCGCGGCCGACCTTCCAGACGCGAGCCAGCTACCGTCGCGTCCCCAACTGCCTGATCCTTTGGTCATGCTGAGCGGGGAAAAGATTACAACGCCGGCACAATGGAACGAAATGCGCCGCCCCGAGCTTAAGCAACTATTCCAACACTACATGTATGGTTACTTTCCCGCTCCGCCAGACAAAATCACGGCGGTCGTTGAAGTCCAGGACGAAAAGTACTTCGGTGGTAAAGCGACCAAAAAGCAAGTCACTATCACCTATCATCCGCAGGCTCCAAAAATCAATGTGTTGCTGATCGTGCCGAATCACCGGACCAGAAAGGCGCCGGTATTCGTGGGCATCAACTTCTGCGGCAACCACACGGTCGTTAAAGATTCACAGATCCCATTGCCGACGACCTGGATCTACAAATCCTGCCCCGGATGTGAAAAAGAGCGTGCCACCGACGCCGGACGAGGCGGTCAAGTCGATGTCTGGAATGCCGAACAGACGATCGACCGTGGCTATGCGCTTGCAACCTTCTACAACGGTGATCTCGATCCCGATCAGAACGATTTCACAGACGGGGTGCACCCACATTATTTTAAGGCTGGTCAAACAAAGCCGGGGCCACAGGACTGGGGCGCAATCGCCGCATGGGCTTGGGGAGCTCACCGCGTCGTTGATTATCTGCATATGAATCCCGACATTGATACGGATCGCATCGCCTTGGTGGGCCATTCGAGACTCGGAAAGGCCACTCTCTTAGCGGGAGCCTTCGATGAACGCATCGATTTACTGATACCTCACCAAGCCGGTTGTGGTGGCACGGCCCCCAGTCGCGGAAAAATCGGCGAACCCGTGCACCGCATCAACACAGTCTTTCCGCATTGGTTCAATGATGAATTTCCAAAATTCAATGACCACACGGACCGGCTCCCCTTCGACCAGCATTGCCTGGTAGGATTGTGTGCTCCCCGGCCGGTCTTGTTTTCGAACGCAGTGGAAGACACGTGGGCCAATCCAGATGGTCAGTTCGAGATGCTGCAAGCCGCAACACCGGTTTATCGGCTGCTGGGTGTTGAGGGACTGGCTCCCAATTCCCGCCCGGAAATTGGCAAACTCATCGATTCCAAATTGGGATACTTCGTGCGAGCCGGAAAGCACTCGATGAACCTGGAAGACTGGCAAGCCTTTTGGGCATTCGCCGATAAGCACTTTGGCAAACCCGAAGGAAAATAGCTGATTCGATTCAAAAATTGGACTTCGGTTTGGTGATTTCGGACCACTATTTAAAAAGCAACTGCCGAAAAAACTGGAACGCGTCTTTGTCGACGCCGCGCGTATCCCAGACATGGGTTCCCATTCCCACTTGTGCCAGGACAAATTCTCCAAAGGCAAGCTGACCAATTGCCATATGCCCACACGTGAATTGACCGATGCCGATCAATCCGCCAATGGCCAGCTGTCCCAGCGCCACAACTCCTGTTGTGGCCTGGCCGATTCCCAGGAAGCAACCCAAACCCAATTGCCCAATGGCGATGACTCCGACACTCATGTGGCCCAGCGCCAGACCGCCAATCGCACATTTTCCGATCGCGATGACACCCTTTGCAGTGACCCGGCGCATCGTTTCTGGACTGCGGCCCCAGGTGATGTGGACCCAAGGCATTCCGAAAATCGACTCGTGAGAGCGGAATTCGGCAAACATCTGGCCGTCGGGGAACAGGAACCGGCGCCAGACCCCAAGGGACGTTTCCTGAATGGCATATTCCACATCTTCACGCGGATGCAGCAGCAAGTTTTCCATGATTTACGATCGGTCGGCTGAATCAGGATTGATGGTTTCGAGTTCTGCGCATCAACATCAACAGCATCTCGGCCCGCCTTCAAGAATCGGAGAGAGGACGATTGCAGTCAACTTCGAATCTGCGCCTGCGCATTTAACAAGGTAATGCGCTTCGGTCCCTCAATCTGGCATCAAATTCTGCGACGCCTACGAAATCCTACCGTTTTTCTACGGTGCCATCTATCGCAATTCCCAGCACAATCTTGACATGATCAGCGGAAAATGTGGTGGCGATTACAACCGCATCACTCAATTGCACCCATTCCAACATGCGATCCAGACGTTTGCTGGCTTCCGCTGGAGACAGTTTATGCGCCGCGACGAGTTGCTGCACAAAGAACTCCCGGTGTTGCCCCACGAAGTCCCGAGCCAGACGTCCATGAAAAGCCAGGACCTGACTTGCATCAGCGAAACAGGCGTCGCGAAACTTTCGCATTTCAGAATCCGAGGCCCACGTCTCCGTCGCGGACTGCGTCAGGAAATTTCGGATCAATCGCGGCGAACTGGCGACGAGCAAATAATCTTGACTCAAAGCATACGCGGGTTGATAAGGACCAAGACTGTCAATCCAATGCAGCGCCACACCGTTCAAATCCTCGTCCTCAAGTGATGCATCATCGCTCGAAGCTGCATTATGGAACGCGGTCAACATGCTGAAGCCTGTTTGAACGGCGTTACTCAGCGCATTTCGATAGGGCGCTTTCGAGGGCTGCAAGTCGGGCGATTCTCGAGCCGGCAAAGAAACGGCGATCAAACCATCAACGGGCGCCGCTTTCAAATCCAATGCATTACGTGGGACGATGAAACCACCGAAGTCAGCTGGAAGTTGTGGCAAAACGTCGTCCAGTAAATCGCGGCCCATCAGCAAGCCACGAACCATTTGGCGGACAGATTTCAACTGCTTGATCTGCTCGGGGGGCAGCTGACTCAGCCCCCATTCCGAGAGGGTGGCCAAATCGTGTCGGCCACCAAATGCCAATACGGCCGTCCGAGGAACTCGAGCCAAAAAGGCCGGGCTGCCTGCAGTCCGCTCGACAAATTTGCGCCATTGAGGGTGGTTCGCCAAAACGTCGGACAGCACAACAGCTTCGGCAATGATTCCCGATTCAAATCGAATTCCGACGCCGACCGCATGGCAATTCGACCAGGCCTGCCGCACGAATCGTTCGCCGGCGTCACCAGAGGCCTTGCTCTCGACCTCTGAAGCCTTACCTTCGACCTGAGCCTTGTCGTGCCACACGGCCGGCTGGATAAAGACACGAATTGCCGCAGCCGGATTCAGCAATTGAAAGGTCTTTTGAAAACGCTGCGAATTGGCCAGACTGTTCGCAGTTGGCCCGGCTTTTCCCAAGTCAAGGACCTGTGTCATGGAAGACTTGCGATCACTGAGCACGACGACATCGTCGAGCTGGGCGTAGAACACGGTGCTGTCAGGTTGGCCCGTTTTCTGTCGCGAGAAATAGGGTTGGCCGCGATGTTCATAGCTCGTTTCCTGCCGTCCTTCCAGTTTGTTCCAGGCGGCAAGTATCACATTCAGATCTTCCCGCTGTTTCAACCGGGTCAGCAGCAAAAATTGTGGCTTTTCCGCTTGTCCGCCGACGAGTTCGGAAGGCGAAATCGCGAGAATTGCTTCTCGGCCAACTACCGTATCGAGCCATTCCATCAGAGAATGTTCTGTGATCTGACGAACTCCCTGATCAAGTTCCTGCAGTTTTTTGATTTCAGAACTGTTCAGCACTTGTTGCCATGCCGAATGTTGCTGAATGCGCTGCGCAATGCTCGATTGAGCGAGCTTTTTTGCTTGATCGGTCAGGCCACGCACTTCAATCACCAGCCCTGCGTTAGCCGGCACGAGCTGTGTGAGTACTACTCGACTCTCTTCGGCGGCCGATGCCAGACCGCTGAAGTTGAGGACGAGACACAGCGAGACGATGACAAACAGAACGCGTTTGAAAGCAGCAAGTTCGTGCAAAGCCTGATTCAAACTTAAAACGCGGGTTGCATGGCAATTCGGTTCATTCATCACATCAGGTTGAAAACATCGCATAGATATCTGACTGCAATCGATGACAGGTGGGCAGGTTCTGACTGAATTCCAGCGGGACTGAACAATCGGGTCGAAATCCTGAATTCTCAATGGGTTTTCTTCTCGTGGCAGTCGTTGTCGCGAATGCCAAATGTCACAAAGCTTGGGAATGGAACATTTTCATCCGTGCGAATTTCAATTCACTCTCGCTGGCTAACTGGCAGACTTCTCCACGCCTGGAACAGCTTGCCAAAGGAATTGCAGAGCGTTTTCGACGGAATCGCCAACTGGATAGATATTTTCCGGCAATAAACCTCTTGAATCCGACGCGGGGGCCTTGACGCCTGCTCGAGGTAGCTCAGCAGAGCGGAAAAATCCGGACGAGGGCATTAAGAGTGCGAAATCTTGAGCGGCAACTGCGGTTTCCTGGGCGAGATGCGAATAGGCCTTTCCCGCTGATGCCAGAACCGTTCCCAAATCTGGCTTGGCGGAGGCAATCGGATCCAACTTTGATTTGAGTCCCCGGCTGCTGGCATATCCGCGTGGGCCTGTCTGCGAAATCTTTTGAGCCGAAGCTGACCAGAACATGAAGCACAACGCCGCAGCCGACGCGGCCACCAGGCCCCAGGCTCGTATTCCAGGCTGGACTTTTTCCGGGACGGACCGGTTAACCCGCACGTCGCCCCCGTCGATCGGACGCGCGTGTTCAACAACAACCGACCCAACATCAATCTGCCCAAGGTTAATCAGATCACAGGCTGAGAGTATTCGGTCTACGAGCTGCACTGCAGGCAGCGATTTTCGCCAGACATGAACTCCGTGCAACAGGGTCGCCGCGCCAGTCAGCAACTCGCCGCAAGCGACGCATTCCGATGCATGAAGTTGCAATGCGGACGCACGAGGATCTTCCCGGCGATCCAGCAAATCCTGGAGTTGATTTTCAAATTCAAGACAATCCATTTGGCCCCTCGAACCTCTGCATTTACGTGATTCAGGACGTTTCGTTCGACTCAGTCCCTGTTCGAGTCTGGAACGTCCGCCCCAAACCCTTGCCGCTTCAAAAGTTCCGCAACATCTTTGCGAGCCCGATGTAACCAGGTTTTAATGGTTCCTTCCGGACAACCTAAGGTTTCCGCGACTTCGTTGACACTTAATTCCTGTTCGTAAAACAGGATAAAGCACGCACGGTGATCTTCTCTCAAGGTTGCCAGGGCACGTTGCACGGCCTCGGCAAATTCAGTGTCTCGTACAATTTCCGGCCGCGCCGCAACGTCGTCCGCAAACTCATTGCATTCCGGCAATCGCGCCCGTTTCGACAACGCCGTCCGACAACAATTGGCTGCAATCATCAGCAGCCAAGGCTTCAACGGACGAATTCGATCCCAACCGCTCAAACTCCGGAATGCTCGCGTAAAGACTTCCTGTGTCAGGTCTTCCGCATCTTGACGATGCCCCACCATCCGATAGCAAAGCCCGAAAATCGTCCCCTGGAACATCTCGACGAACGAGCGCGCACCCGAACTGTCGCCAGCCAGGCAGCGTTCGACAAGCTGGACCTCCGGTAATTGCACCTCTGGCCCGATCACGAAATCTCTTCTTGCGGTCAAATCCCACGAGGTTTTCGGCTCGAGCGGCCGTTTGATGGCGACAACCGAACTCCATCATCAACTCGAACATACCAAACGTTGTCCTCTAGCAATACCCTGCAGCCCCCCCCGCCGGTTTCAGCTCCGCGGCGATTTCGCAACGACATTGACTACTACCCGCAGATTGTGACCTCTATACTTGTCGGTGAAAGGTGAGCCGAGTGACGGCAACCCCTCGAATCACTTACGGTCAAACTTGGTAGTCGACGCCGCCCGACTCAATAGATATTTCCTATTCCCGAATCGAATTCTCAAAGCCGCTCTAATCAGGTATTTCTCGTTCCCAAAATGCAATCCGCTCCAATTTCTCAGCCGTCCGCTCAGTCCTTTCTGTCCTCTGAAGAAGCAAAATTCTTTCAGGAACACGGCTATCTGATTGTCAGGCAACTGCTTCCGGATACCGAGCGTCAAATGATGGTCGAGGTGACTGAATCCGGTTTGCAGAACGAGATTCCGCCAGTCGAATTTGAAGCCGACGTCCATTACCCCGGCGCGCCCACGTCACTGGACGCAGTCGGCGGTCGCACGGTCCGCAGACTCAAACAAGCTTATTCCCGCCACCCCGTTTTCGGAGAATGGATGGCCAGTCCGGCCGTCGCGGGACGCCTGCAACAACTGTTTGACGGACGCCGGATCCTGATGCCCCTGGCACACCACAATTGTGTCATGACCAAGCAGCCGCGATTCAGCAGCGATACATTGTGGCATCAGGATATCCGTTATTGGACCTATCGGCGTCCGGAGCTGATCAGTATCTGGCTGGCACTCGGAACGGAGCGTCCCGAGAATGGCTGTTTGTGGGTCATTCCAGGTTCTCACCGTCGCGAGTTCGGCCCACATCAATTCGACGAGGCTCTGTTTTTTCGAACCGACCTGGCAGAAAACCAGGCTCTGATCCAGTCACGAATCCCCGTAGAGCTGGATCCGGGCGATGTTCTATTTTTCCATTGCCTGACATTACACGCCGCCAGCAAGAACGCGACCAGGAAACCGAAATTCGCAGCCGTCTTCACGTTTCGCCCCGAAGACAATCCACCAGAACCAGGCAGCCGTTCTGCAGCGGCAGCGGAATTACTGCTGCCGGACATCCAAATCAAGGGGAGTGAAGAAACGATTTGAACAGTTATGCTGCTCGCGGCCACGGATAAATCTTTTTCAAGCCTTATCCCCGCGATCAAACGTCTCATTCTCAATCGTGCCCGGTATTACGCACCAGCGAGAATCTGGAGACCTGACAGCTCAATTTGCTATGTCGTTCTACTTAGATAAGGCAACATCGATGACGGAATCCGCATTTGAAGGGCAGCACGTACTGGTCACCGGCGGCTCGCGTGGTATCGGAAGGGCGGCGGCCATCCGCTTTGCGTCTGAGGGCGCGAACGTCTCCATCAACTATCTCTCCCGGCCTGAGCCGGCAGAAGAGACGCTGGGACAAATCAAGTCATACGGACGCAAGGCGGTCGCGATACCCGGAGATGTTTCGCTTCCTGAAAACGCAGCCGACATCGTCGCACAGGCACGGCGAGCGCTTGGACCGATCGACATCCTCGTACATTGCGCAGGCTACAGCGTCGTGGAACCGGCCAGCCAAGTGACCTGGGAATCCTGGAAGCAGACGATGAACGTGAACCTCGACGGCACGTTCAACATGATTTACGCAGTCAAAGATGAGATGCTTGAACGCCGCCGCGGCAGGATTGTGACAACTTCTTCCGTGGCGGCACTTCGGCAGCGCAAGAATCAAGTCCATTATTCCGCTTCAAAAGCGGCCGTGATCGCCATGACCCGCTGTCTGGCCGAAGCGTGGGCGGAATTCAATGTCCGGGTCAATTGTGTCTGCCCGGGTCTAACCGAAACCGAGATGTCATACGCACTGAGCCCCGAGGCGCGGCAGTCGGTCATTTCCCAAACTCCGCTTGGCCGAGTTGGAACTCCTGACGAAATCGCCAATGTGATTCGCTTTCTGGCCAGCGACGAATCCAGCTTCATGACCGGACAGACTCTTGTGGCTTGCGGCGGACGGGTGATGTTGCCCGGATGATCAGGCACAAATTCAAACACAGGTGACTCAATGATCCTTGAATTATTCAAACTCGAGGGCCGAATCGCCCTGGTAACTGGTGGTGCCCGCGGGTTGGGTCAGTCGATCGCATATGGACTGGCCCAGGCCGGAGCGGATATCGCATGCGTCTCAAAGTCCGGTCAGGATGCGGAACTGGCCGCACTGGTCCAATCCACCGGCCGCCGCTATCTGGGAATCAAAGCCGATCTCAGATTGCCACTTGAGCGAGCGGGAATTGTGGACCAGGTCGAAACCGCCTGGGGCCGGGTGGATATCCTCGTGAACAACGCCGGCAACAGCGCGCGACACCCTCCCGAGGTCTTTCCGATTGCTGACTGGAATTCGCTGATCGAATTACATCTCAATGCCAGCTTCGAATTGTCCCAACAGGCCTCCCACGGCATGCTGGAACGCGGCCGGGGCAAAATCATCAATATCGGATCCGTGATGAGCTTTGAAGGGGGCTGGAACATTCCCGCTTATGCCGCCGCCAAACACGGTATCGCGGGACTCACAAAATCTCTCGCCACGGCATGGAGCAGTCGCGGTATCAATGTCAATTGCATCGCGCCCGGTTATTTCGAAACGGACATGGCCGGGACATTGCGCAATGACCCGATTCGCGGTCCACAGATCCTGGATCGGATTCCCTGTGGCCGCTGGGGACAACCAGACGAATTGATGGGTCTCGCGGTCTATCTGGCGTCGGACGCCTCAAACTACATGCACGGCAGCATCATTCCCATTGATGGTGGCTGGCTGGCCAGATAGATCGTTAGTTCAAAGCGATATTGCGGTCGACCGGATCCGAAGCATTGCCAGTGTCGTCGGTCACCGTAATCTCCACTGTCCGCAAACCGAGATTCTTGGACTGACCCGCAAACTGAATGTTACGCACGATAGACTGAACTTCCTTCCGGGTCACGCTACCGCTGAACGAGATCACGAATGGAATACCGTCAGTGCCGCCCGTGACGCTGCCGATCACACTTTTCCCGCGTTTCAACAAACCACTCCTGGTCGCACTGATCCGATCTGAATTCGAATCGAAGGCCTTCAACACGAAGCGGTCACCGCCTTGAGCACCGTCAACCAATTGCACGACGATTCCACCATGTTTGAAATTGGTGGTGTCTGAATCCTGCAATGCGGCGCTTGGAGCGATGAATACGGGATGGCCACTCGAACTGATGGCTGTACTCGTATCAATGCTGAGGGAAGGCGCCTGAGGCACATTGATCACATTGACGGTCAACGTCACGACCGTAGTCAGATTGTCCTGCAACGTGTTGAGATCATTGTCCGCGCCACCATCCATGACTTTGACTGACAGCACCGCCGTACCAATTTGATCCTGAGCAGGCTGGAATGTAATCTGACCCGTCGGATCATCAGGAGTGTAAATCAAGGATGGAATCGGGATCAGACCGGGCATGTTGCTCGTCACGGTGACCTTCACCAGTTGGCCGGCTTCGCCCAACCCTGCTGAAATCCCGGTCAGATCCAATGTATGGAGATCGGAATTCTCGTCAATCGTCAATGGCGGTCCCAAACTGTCGATCGTCGGCGGATCATTGACGGGATTCACGACAACGGTAAAGAAGCGTTGCACCACTGAGCCATGCTGATCATCAACGTTGACCGTAATATGCGCCACCCCTGACTGATGCGCAGCGGGCGTGTAAAACAGATTCGCTGTCGTCGCGCCGTCAGCATAGACGACGGTCGGATTGGAAATCAAATTGGGATTGTCACTGCTGGCGGTAATCAACAACGATTGTTGCTCGCCGGCACCCGCCGAGATCCCGCTCAGAGGAACAACCTGCGAACCGGCGCCCTCGTTGATCGGCGAAGGATCGAAAATCGTGTCCAGGGTCGGAGGCTGGTTGACGGCCGCAATATTCACGTTCAAATCATAGACCGTAATCAGATTATCACCCGTAGTTGACAAATCGCCATCGAGTCCGCCGTCTTCCACCTTCAGATTGATGATCGCGGTTCCAGATTTGTTCACCAGCGGAGTGAAGGTCAAGGTTCCCAACGAATTCGGCGACGTATACGAAACCACTGGCGGGCTGATCAAACTGAGACCAGTTCCAACGACCGTCGCGGAAATCTTGACCGGCTGGCTCTCAAACGGCCCCGAGCTGATATTCTGGAGGCTCAAAGTCTGTGGGCCGGAGTTCTCATTAATGTTGTAATTTCCAGACAACACATTCAAATTCTTGTCCACGATGTTCAATGAGGGAGGATCGTTGACCGGATTGACGACGACTGTAAATTGTTTCACAGTCGACGAATTGTCGAAGGCCGTCGTCAGATCATTGTCCAACCCCCCGTCGGTCAGCGTGACAGTGATCACCGCCGTGCCGCTGCGATTCGGCGCCAGCGTATACGTCAAACTGTCCGGAATTCCCGACGAGTTTGTGTGCGCCACAATTCCCGTTACCAGTGTCGTGTTGTCACTGACCGCGGAAATACTTAAATGTTGATTCGACTCGCTCGCACTTCCTGCTGAGACGTTTGTCAACGGAATCGTCTGAGGGCCCGAGTCTTCGGCAATCGGCAGCGGATTCAGAATGTTGTCAATCGTTGGAGCAAAGTTTACAGCGTTGATCTGCACATGAAACACTTGGGTATAATTCAGATTGTCGGCGGTTGTTAACGGATCGCCATCCTGGCCGGGATCGGTGACAGTCACTGTAATGGGAATGACGCCAAACTGCCCCGCTTTGGGAGTGTAAGTCAGGGTCGCGGTGGAGCTTCCCTGGATATAGTTGATCACCGGGTCTGTGATCTTAGTCGGGGCTCCATTGAAGACGGTGAACGTCAATGGCTGTGTTTCATTCGCGCCAGGAGAAACGTTATTGATGAAAATTGTCTGCTGCTCGGGTGTCGAGCTTTCATTGATTGGCGCGGGATCTGGAATCAGGTCGAAACTCGGCGGAGTATTCACCTGGTCGACCGTAACTGTAAAGGTTTCTGTCGTAATCCCGTTGTCGGCGGCCGTATTCAGATCACCGTCCAGTCCACCGTCGGTCACCCGTACTGTAATCGTGGCAGTTCCAAACTGACTCGGCGCGGGAGTAAAGCTCAATGTTCCTTGTCCCGTCAGATCACCCGAAGTGTAATTGACCAGCGGCGATGGAATCAGTGCGGGATTGTCACTGAACGCCTCGACCTTGATCGGCTGCGTTTCATTCGCTCCGGCTGTGATCCCCGTCAAATTAATTGTCTGTAAACCGGCCCCCTCGTTCAAGTCCGCCGGATCCGGGATCACGTCAATGGTCGGCGGTTTGTTTACCGCACGCACGATCACAGTCAGAGTCCGTGTAAACTGCTGGTTGTCGTCCGTCGTCGACAGGTCACCGTCCAAGCCGGCGTCCATTAAAGTCAAAGTGATCGTGCTGGCGCCGAACTGATCGGGCGCGACGCTCAACGTCATCGTTCCCGCGTCGGCAGGGGACGTATATCCAATCACTGGCACCGGAATCAGGGCGGTGTTCGAACTCTTGACGGTGAAGGACATGTCCTGCACTTCGTTTGGCCCGGCACTGATGCCCGTCAGATTGATGAGTTGTGGCGCGGCATCTTCGTTCAGCAACAGGATATCGCCCAATGTCGCGAACACTGGCGGATCATTGACCGGATTGACTGTGACGAGGAACGATTCGGTCGTCGTCAGATTATCCCCGATTGTCGCCAGATTGCCATCCAATCCGCCGTCTTCCACCGTCACCGAAATGGTTGCCGTTCCCGAGGCGTTTGGCGCGGGACGGAAGAGTAACGAGGCCGTGGTATTCCCAGGCTGATAGTTCACGAAGGCGGTGGAAATCACGGAATTGTCGGGCAGGCCCTGAGCATTCAGGACCGTCGCCGTGACACGAAGCGGCTGAACTTCCTGGCCACCCGCGGTCAGATTCGACAACAAAATTGTCTGTTGCGGTGCATCTTCGTTAATGGGCGCCGGATCCAGGATCGGTGCAATTGTTGGGGGATCGTTCACGGGAACGACAGTAAGTGAATACACGCGGGTCGTGGTCAGATTATCGCCCAACGTCAGCAAGTCATTGTCGAGACCTGCATCCATCACCGTCACTGTCAACAACACCACACCATTGGTGTCGGGATTGCTCTTGATGTGCATCACCGCCGTTGACGCGCCCTGGGTGTAGCTGATCACCGGACTGGAAATCACCTGCAACTGGCTGCTGAGGGCCGTCACCTGCAATTTCTGATTTTCTCCGCCACCGGCCGAGATCCCCGTCAGTGTGACATCCAGCGAGCCAAAATCTTCATTGACCGAACCCAAATCGGTGATCACGTTCGCCACCGGGTCCACAGTCGGAGGATCATTCACGGGATTCACAACGATTGTGAACGTTTTGATTGTGAACGCATTGTCAGATGTGGTTGCCAGATTCTGATCGAACCCGCCATCCTCGACGCGCACGGTAATCACCACCACGCCCGATGCGTCAGGCGCAGGCTGGAAGGTCAGTGATCCGGAACTCGATGGTGAGATGTAGTTGACAACAGGATCCGGAATGATCGCCGGGTTGCTGCTGGTGGCGGTAATCTTTAATGGCTGAGATTCGCCACCGCCCGCCGAAATACTGTTGAGACCGATCGTGACAGGATCTGAATCTTCAAAGATCGCGCCCGGATTAATGATCGATCCAATGGTCGGAGGGTCATTGACGAAGACAGTGGTGATGTCCAGTCCCCAACTGACGACAGCGCCAGCCTGGGCATTCTGCGAATGATCTATGACTTCCAAAGTCCAGACGCCGTTGGGATTCTCGCCCAGGAAGCCTGACAGGGCAGCTTCAGGAATGACGGACCCAACCGACACATTACTGTTGAAAGTGGCATCTGTTACCGGTGTTCCGTTGACCGATTGATCGTCGAAGTACGCATTGTTAAAGACGTTGTCGTTAGTGCCGCCATTCCCGGACGACATCAGGATCTCTGTGCCACTGGGGGAGATCAGGTAAATATCCAGGTCACCGCTGTTCGTGTGATTGATATTCACACTGAGATTCACATCCCACGTGAACGGATCCAAACCATTGAAGGTCAGCGGCAACAGCAGCGGCGTCCCCTTGTCGGAAATTGGAACAGGATTCGCAAGCGCCGAAGCGCCACTGAAAACCTGCAGTGGTGGCGCGACGGGAATCGTCGTCAGAGACAATGACCAGCCGTTGAGAGTCCCGACACCACCATTCGCCGTGTCATTGATCTCCAACGTCCAATTGCCATTGGGGTCTTCACCATCCAACTGGGCCATTGCCCCTTCCGGAACGACGTATGGTGCAACAACATTATTCTGGAATGCGTAATCCGTGACAGGCGCGGTAATAATCTGATCGTCGAAGGTGGTGCCGGCGAAAACATTGGCAAAATTCCCACCATTGCCAGATGTCAGGGTAACCCGAGTCCCCTTGGGGGAGATCAACACGACATTCAATTGTCCACTGGAGGGATGGCTGATGTTGATGGTCACGTCAGCGTCATACAAATAAGGATCAAGTCCGCTCACTGCGATCACATTCGACGTCGTCACGGAATTATCCGCGATTGGCGTCGACGTATTGTCAGAGAACGGAGTCGTTGTAAGAGTGATGCCTGGCGGTATTGGCAGCGGTTGAGGTAACGGCAAGACGGTGATATCGAAGCTGACAGACGAAGTCAGCTGACCATCATTCACTGTCAGTGTGATGGTTGCTTTTCCCGATCGGTTCGCAGTTGGCGTTAAAGTGACCGTACGGTTCGCGCCAGCGCCACCGAATACGATTGAGCCATTCGGGAACAGGGCGGGATCGGACGACGCCGCCGTCACAATCAAGTTTGCAGGCAGAGTATTATCATCAGCGACGGTGAACCCCAAAGGGGGCGACGAGGTATTCTCATTGATTGTCACATTGCCTGGAGCGGTCAGCGCAATCGTCGGTGCCAGGTTGAACTGAACGGTACCAAAATACTCGTCTAATGTCGTATTACCTTCCGGGTTATCACCCGTGGAGTTGGAATTGTCCGACCACACGGCATACCCAATGCCATTATAGAATGCCACACCCGTGTAATCGCCGAAGTCGTTTCCGGGATCATTCACATCCCGGGCTTGATTCGAGGACCCGTTGCTGATCTTGACATTCGCACTCCAGGTCAGGCCGCCATCAGTGCTTTGTGAACCCCAGTACTCAACGTCAGTATTGGCAATACCGTCCGTGTCGCTGCCAGCCCCGTTGCCGCTATCGTTTCGCGCATCGTAAAAACCAACGAATAGCGCGCCCGTGGTCGGATCGACGGCAATGTCCTGGAAAAACTGGCTGTAAGGTGTCGAATCATCGTTCACTTTCACCCGCTGACTCCAAGTCAGCCCATTGTTATCCGAATATCTGACGTAGATATCAGAATTGTTGCTTTCGTCGGGTGTCTCGTCTGCATAAGCCAGGTACAGTCGGCCACGATTCGGTCCATTGCTCAGATCATAAGCCAGATAGGGACTGGCGAACGTGCTTCGATCCGGGGTTGCGGGGATAAAATCGAACCCGCCCAGATTGGTGTTTGTCGGCGTCGAGAAAGAGCCGAAGCTCAGTCCGTTGGTCAGGCCATCCTGATCGATGGTGTATCGAACATGCCCTCCCGACTGCCCGCCAGCCGGATCCTGCCACGTGATGGCAATTTCACCCTTCGGTCCAACCGCCGGCACGCCGTAATTTCCATTTCCGGCAGCCGAATAGATCGTTTTCGAGGAAAAAGCAGAGATCTGGCCCAAACCACTGACGCTCGCGACCCGGGCCACCAAGTTGCCGTTGTCATCCTGAAACGTGATCACAACCACGTCGTTGTTCAGATTTGTGGCATCGGGGCCCGTGGCCAGCCACGGCTTGTCGGAACCGCTGCCGAGCGGTTCAACGGTCTGCGTGGCGAAGGCCTGCCCACCATTGGTACTGATACCATAAATCATGGCCGAAGTCCCTGAAGACGTTCGAGCAATATAAATGATGTGGCAGTTGCCGAAGGAATCAAACTTCACCGCACCATCAAATCGATCCGAAGACGAATTGCCGACCCCATCGTCCACGCTATCGAGCGGCGCCTGAGTCCACGTCTTCCCGCCGTCCATGCTGAAGGCTTCGAACTCGTCGTTTCCCGTGCCACCGTTCGATAATACGACCAGATTCAAGGGATTGGTCGGATTGACCGCAATGCTTTCTTCTGCCTGCGATCCAGCCAGTTGCGAAATATTGACGTTTGTCAACAATTGTCGACATTCCAATTGCTCACCGGCACTGGCCATCAGCCACGAATGTGGTTTCGTCCGACGTGGCTTGGGAAAAACGCCGAGCACTCGGGCGCCGTCGAGACCAACGGAGTGGCCCCGAAAAAACAACAGTGAGCCGAACTTGCCGAGCATGCTGAGTTCTCCAAAATCGCCGAGACTGCGCACCGCTGAATAAATCGCCAACATCCGCAATCAACAAAAATACACCGAATAATCAGATTCCGTCTGGGGAGGCATGATTGACAGGTAAAGTCGCTGCAAGCCGTACGAAAGCCGGGAACGAGCGCGCAAGTCAGGGCGCGCTCGGACCTTTAAAACTCTGATCGGCGTTCATCGCCATCGTTATCGAGCACACTTGTGTCCGCTGGCGATGGAGTTGCGGTACCTTCCGTCAGTCTTGTTACAATACTGTTTAAGCTGTTAATCGAAATCACAACTACAACTGCCCCGAACGTGACAGACCTTATGATCCGCCAACGTTAGCACAACTTTGACCGAAGGCAAGAGGTGTTGCAAAAGAAACGTCCGAGGCTTTCAAGCTTGCGATTTTGAGAGGAATTCATCGATTCTAACGGTATGGCTAAAAGACGTAAGACGGGAACACAGCAGTTAAAGTTCCAGAAGGGAAAGATGCCGCCAAATGTGACGGCTTGCTGATCTGAACTTCACCCGCGTGACATCAGTCTCTGATTTGTGCAAAAATGGGACTGAGGGGACCAATAAGTCTGATGAGACTTATCTGCCCTGTAGATCCATCAGTCCCTTTCAGTCGCTATAAGTCTTGATCTGGCAACCTGCCGAACATCACTTCCTTGAACGCTGACGGCCTATGAAATCCACCCGGGCCAACCGCCCATCACTACTGCCGGTCCTGCTGATTGCATTCGTCTCAAACGGAAGGGTCTGGACCAATTCGTACCGGCCTACGGTCGTCGGGTGCTTAACCGCCTGCCTGGCAATCATCGCCTGTGGGTGCGGGGCACAGCCGAAACCCGCTCCAGAAACTGCCGTAACTGATTTCGAAAATGAGAGTTCCGCCGGAAATCAGGCGACGCCACGACATGGGCAGAATGCTGCCGTCAGAAGTTCGATCCAATTCGTCGATCGCGCGACATCCGCAGGGGTGGTCTTCAATTACGATCACGGCGGAGCGGCCGGGCACGCTTCGATCCTTGAGTCCGTCGGAGGTGGCTGTGGCCTGATTGACTTTGACGGCGATCACGACCTAGACCTCTTCTTTTTGGGGGGCGGGAAATTCAGTCCGGACCGGAAGATATTCGGCCTGCCGTCCGCTCTGTACCGAAATCAGGGAACCTGGAACTTCCAATCAGTGACCGCGCCGGCCCGGGTTGACGCGGTGAGACACTATACTCACGGCACGACGATGGCCGACTTCGATCAGGATGGTTTTGAAGACATCCTGGTCACGGGCTATGGAGGCGTGCAATTCTGGCACAATCTGGGTGATGGCAGCTTTCAAGACATCACCTTGGCAGCTCAGCTGACCGATTCTCTGTGGAGCACCAGCGCTGCCTGGGGGGACTTTAACGGCGACGGCGACTTGGACCTGTTCGTGACACATTACGTCGACTGGTCATTCCAAAACGATCCGTTCTGCCCCTCTCCGGATCCAAACGTCAGAGAAATATGTTCCCCTAAAGTCTTTGGACCACTCCGCGACTTGCTGTACTTTTCCATTGGCGACGGGACATTCCAGGAGGCGTCTGACCGGGCAGGCCTCCGAAAAGAGAGCAAAGGACTGGGAGTGCTCGCAGCGGATTTCGATCTGGATGGGAAACTGGATGTCTATGTGGCCAACGACACCGCTCCGAATTTTCTCTATCACAACATAGGGCAGGGCCGGTTTGAAGAAATCGGCGATCTGAGCGGATCGTCGCTGGGGGACAATTCCTCTCCAGACGGAAGCATGGGAATCGCGGTCGGTGACTTCAATCTCGATGGCCTGCCTGATATTTGGGTCGCCAACTTTGAAAACGAAAGTTTTGCCCTCTACCGCAATGACGGAAACTGTACTTTTTTGCATGTCAGTCAACCCCTCGGAGTGACGGCCGCGGGATCACAGTTTGTCGGGTTCGGTACTGTCTTTTTCGATGTGGACCGGGACGGCGACGAAGACCTGTGGGTCAGCAACGGGCATGTTCTGTTGTATCCTGTCAATGCTCCTGTAAAACAATTACCACTCCTGTTTGAAAACCAGGGAGGGAAATGGTTTCAGAATATCGCCCCCTTTGCCGGTCAGTATTGCACCACGCCGCATCTTGGCCGCGGAGTGGCTAAGGGAGATCTGGATGGGGATGGCGACCTGGACCTGGTAACGACGCACATGCTGGAGCCTCAATCGCTCCTGGAAAACACATCCCAAAATGCCAATGGCTGGTTCCAGACTCGGCTGATTGGGACGCGGTCGAATCGGTCAGCAATCGGAGCCTTATTGACGCTGAGGACTTCGACCGGAGTCCAAATCCGTCAGATCAGCGGCGGGGGCAGTTACCTGTCACACAGCGACTCCCGAGCTTTTTGGGGAATTTCCGCAGGAACGAAGGTGGAAGAACTAACTGTGAGATGGCCCTCGGGAGTGAAACAGGTCATCACGCATCCGCAACCCAATAGCATTCTGACCGTGATCGAACCGTATTCAAATGCGGGTGAGCCAAGCCACCCTTAAGATCCACCTTTCAATCCAAGAATTCGGTAGCCGATCTCGTCAGAGATTGGGACGGTCGACTCCGACAGCACTCCAAAAACGCCCACGGTCTGGCGACCTTGGCTACGCGATACTGATTCCACGTCTTGACAAGCCGTTCATTCGAATGTACACCGTCAACGAGTACGAATCGAAAACCGAAATCCACACTCTATTACGAGGGGTGGCCATGTTTCTAATCCGACATCAAGTCACCGCGCTGGTCATTCTTTCAGCTCTTTCCTTCAATCCCACGTCCGTTTTCGGACAGATTCGCCTGGTCTTTGATACCGTTGAAGCCTGGGATGAGTGCGATGACAATCAGCCTGCAGAGCAACCACTGGGTCCGATCAGAATTGAACTGAATGGCCTTGATGAGATCGCCAAAAAAAATCTCGAGCAGGAAAATGAGGTATTGGATTTCTGGATTTTCGGTGATCATGCACTCGTTTCTCGGCGCAGGTCA
>JAQGHT010000133.1 GCA_028291565.1 Planctomycetaceae bacterium
TCGTCTATCAGGCCCTGGATATGAGCACGGCCGACCAAACGTGATTGTGTCGTGAACCTGTTGATCGAAAAGGGCGGAGCAATTCGGGTGTTATTTTCCGGTCCGAATATCGACCGAGAATACCAAACGACGCACGCCTCTAACTGCGACGCCATATTCAATACTGCTCAATCGACAGGGAGAATACGAATTCCGATCGATCAAGTTGGGCGCTGGATGATCAGGCGGGAGCGGGGCTTGCTGCTTTGACTTTTGCAAGCTGGCGGATCGAATTCAGGGATCCAGCTATTTCTTCACCAAATTGAGGCCAGAAAGCATATGAGCACAATCAATCAAACGCCCTTGTCAGAAGTTCAACCTCACACGGTGACGATGGAACCTGTCAAGCCTGTGGTGATCTCGGCAATACGCCTTTTCAGTCATTCGTCGCTTTTTTACTGGTGGCCTGTCTGGGTTGCGGGCTATATCATGGCCGCGTTGACCTATCTGCAAGGTCATCAGGTGGCAATTGGTGCGGACAAAGAGTGGTTTCATTACAGCAGTGATCCCGGGGTCATTTTCTTCCTGGTACTGTTTCTGGTCATTCTGATCACGAATCTCTCGGTACGTGGGCTGGCTTCCGGTATGGTGATTCTCGGCGTTTGCCTGGTGACGGTCACGCTGGCTTATCTTGGTTTGTGGAATCGAATCCTCGATATCTGCGGTCAACTCAGGATTCATCTGAATCTTGGCGCCTATTTCTGGTTTTCGACGTTGTTATTTCTGTCCTGGACCTTTTCCATTTTCGGCATGGACCGTGTCAGTTACTGGCAAGTGACGCCCGGACAATTGACTCACACGACGTTGTTCGGTTCAGGCTCGAAGAGCTACAACACACAGGGCATGACGTTGGAAAAACATCGAAGCGACCTGTTTCGCAACTGGCTGCTGGGATTCGGTTCTGGAGACTTACTAATTCAAACCGCGGGGGCGACGCGCGAACAGATTGATGTCCCCAATGTGTTGTTCATTGGAGCAAAAGTGACTGCCATTCAACGGTTGATCGCTGAAGTGCCGGATCAGGCTTGAATGACTCGCGAATTGGATTTCGCGTCCTCAAAGAATTCGTTTTGCGAGCAAAACACAAATAAGGCAGGGTGATGTGGGGCAGAGTCATGGGGAATGTACCGCGAGCGAAACTGCTTCTCGGCCTTCCTCCATGATTCTGCCCTACATTGTTCTGCCTTTTTCTTATTGGCGTGCATTGACCAAAAGTTTGCGATTCTCAGTTGGAGTTCCGACTTCATCCCGCGTGATCGGGTCTCATGGAGTCGCAGATGCCGCCTGACGGCGGAACTCCAACAGACTCAATGATTCCAGTCAAGGCTCCAAAGTCTGGTTTGGCGTTTCGAATCATCAACTCGAGCTGATCACTTGAGGGACTTCTTTCAGTCGCTGATCAGTCTCTGTTCGCTGAACTCTTTCGACTAACTGAAATTCTACAACAGCGGAAAACTATTGTTCGAGAATCGTGATCGATTCGTTGCGAAAAGAGGATGTGGAACACTAGTAGGCGCTAATGAACGCTAATCACAAAGTAGGGGCCATCCGTGCGAGACGTCGGAGTTGGCAGAACGTGTCGCAGATCAGGCAGAATAATGGTTGGCAGAATGATGTGGGAATGCATCGAGACGGCGTGTACTCATCTTCCGCCGCTTGTGGTCCCGCGTTTGTCCTTCGTATCCGACTGTCAGGAACAGCCTATTTGACTCCCAGATCCAGGCGGGTACAAAAAACGGAGTGCCAAGATTCAATCTGTGTGGATGTCGGCATTGGCACCCATGATCACTGATTGATTCTCAACACTCCGCGGAGAGTACACGAATTGTGTGAACGCAGCTTGATCGTTACTTCACTTTCGGAAGTCCCTCGGCATTGAACGGCTTGAGGTTCGACACTTCGCGCCGATTATCGGTCGTGGGGAACAGGTCCCACTGGTTGTCTGTCGCGTTGACACCGACCTGAACCGTGCCATTGGGCGGCAGGGTTTTGGTGACGAATTCCTGTCCATTTCCCCGGTCAAACCGTACGACAATGGGATAGATCGCGGAGAGTGTCCGCGATCCGCCCGCCGGAATCGTCAGGTTTTCACCGAGGAAGATGAAATTGAATTCCTGATTGCTTTGCGAATTGTCGAGTACCACGTCGAAGCGGTCGCGATAGAGCTGCCAGCCCAAGTCTGTCGGAGTGAAACGATAAGTTCCTGCCGACAGGGTGTATGCGGCGGCCCCGAAAGTTTGGCCACGATCAAATTCGATGACCCATTTGCGGTCGGGTGGCAGCTTTTGCGTCATTCCGGGTTCCATGACGTAGTGATTGCCGTTCAGGTTATAATTCATGGTTCCGCGGGCACTTTTGGGGTTGGTCAACAGCGTGCCGGCAACCATCTCTTCACCTTGTGCTTCGGGTAGCGGATTCCCGGTAACGATTGGCAATCGCAATGCCTGGGCCGCATTCCCCTTAGTGATCGTCAAGGCTCCGACGCCTTCATTCCCGATTAACATGGCTTTGTTGTTGAGAACAATCGCAGTTCCGACCGGCATTGTCGGATCAAACACCAGTGTGATGTCACCGGTCGGCAGTTTCGCGGCCGAACCTTTCTCAGACTCGGCGGATTCCACAAGGAAACGCGCTTCAACCCAAGACTTCAGAGTCTTCACGGAAGTCGAAAGATCCGCAACGGCCGGCAATGTGTTGGCGATTTTGCCGAGACCAATATCAAGGTCGATCAGGTTCTGGCGAACGGCCGATTTATTCTTTTCCACGTCTTGAGCTAATCGTCCCATCGTTCGCTTGACGTCAGTCTGGCGGGCGACGATCTCACCGCCAGCAGTGTCTTGCGAATTTCCTTTGGCCCAGGCTTCATAGACCGCGGTGGGATCCATGGCCCGCAGTGCCACTACCAGGGCCTGCTGGTCTTCCTTCTTCCAGCCATCCGTTTTGGCAAGAATGCTGAGCTCATCAGGGAGGATTGTCTTGAGTTTTTCAGCTAAGTCGCCAACCTGGTCGGCGATGTGTCGATCAAGATTCGTCAGCGCACTCCGTTGTGCATCTCCTGACAGCGGGATGGGAATAATGATTTTGTTCGGCATGGCGACCGGCTTGTTTGCCTCGAAGCTGTTCGGTCGCAGGGCTGAGTTTCCGTTGGAAGACTGTGATCCGACGCGCGGCGGTGCAGCAAGCTGCGCGAACAATCCCCGTGTTGAGAGTAGTGTTATCGTGAGGACGAAAAGTGCAAGTGGCCGACGAAACATGTTACAGACCCTCCAACAGCCCGCGATGCATGATGATGAACCGCAACCACATCGGAGAACGGAAGACCGAAGCGTGCGAATCCTGACGTTTTCTTGGAATGACGCAAAGCACGTTCCTATCAGTCGCAAATCTCGAGGAAACGATGGGATCATTGGCCCCTGTGGTATGTCGTTTGCGACGATGTTTGCCTTGAATTCGTCTGGCTCAGGTGGCACTTTTGCCGCATTAAGTTGCCGGAGGATTCTTGAATCACGACGCCATAAAATCAAAGGAGACTTAACATGGCAGGCAAGGGAGAAGAGATTAAAGGTCGGGTCGAAGAGTCAGTGGGCGGCATGACTGGTAATGAAAAGATGGAACGCAAGGGCCAGATTGATCAAACGGCCGGTCAAGCTAAGCAGGCGGTTACCAAAGAGAAGCGGGATGATATGCAGGCTATCAATCAAGCCACGCGCGAAGCCAAGCGTAATCTCGATTGAAACTTGTCAATTCAAAGTTGTCATCGATCAATCACGACGGACGCGGCGGATTCAGGTTCGCTAGTTTCGCCACACTGAGATAATGCAACGCTGGAAATTACAGCGGACGCCCAAAGTTCGTGGCCCAAGTCCGTGGTTACTGATGTGAATACGAAAAACGCCTTTGATGGGTTCCCTCGGAGGCGTTTTTCTTTTTGAGCATTATTGGAGCCTTGGACTCTTGGAATTTTGTGAATGTGGATTCTCACCATCCAGACTGCGCTGTTGGGGATCATTCACGTGTGTGAGCGGTTTGAGCTCTGACGAGCCCTTCGCCATTGTCGAAGTTCAGCGAAGTTTCTCTCGAACTGCTATCGACTTACGGCGGTTCGTGGTTTTCATTCCGGAGTTGCGGCATCTGAAAACTTTGGCACAAAACATGCGTACTTAGATTTCTGAGATGACGCGCTCTGCTGGAGGCGGGACTACTTTATGCCTCCAAAACGAACGTTGCCAGAAGCATTTCAGCCGGATAGAGGCAGTTCTCTTACGGGGTGAAAGAGCGCCGTTGCATCCGCTGTTGATATGTTTCAAGAAATCGGGAGGTCATGACTATGTCGATCCAATTGCTGTCTTTGTTCGCGATTGCGATGTTTGCCGCAGTGATCGGGAAGCTGGCCGGTAGCGCTGCCAGTATGGCCAATTTGGTTTGCTTGTGTGTCTTGTTGCTGTTTGTCGTGTTGACACGCATTCAAGGTATCAGAAAGCCAGTTGTATAGCTGTGGCCTTTGTGTGCCGGTGGGTTTTGCCGGTTCTTTTAAAATACACGCGCTCTCTTCAGTAGGTTTCGAGTCGTGATTCGAAATGCTTCTCGATGGTGAGTCACGGGGTGATTCGCCTGCGGGTGTTTTGGCAGATACTCCCGATTCAGCATCTCAACTTTCTCCAGATATTGACCGAGTCGCTCCTCGGGTTCTGCAGCCACGTGCAACCGGCTGGGGTTCACATCGCACGCTCAACGAGCGCAAGGGTTTCGTATGTTTGAGAAAGCGTTGATTCCTGAGGCACTGCGCGCAGGTTCGGTCCAGGGTTCTCCCGGCAAGACGATCCTTCGTCTAGGGCGGGAAGACCAGCCGTTGCGTGCCGAATTCCTGAGTCTCGATCAGTTGACGCGGCACGCACAAACTCTTGCCAATTGGCACCATCTTGCCGGGCGCCCTCGAAATGATCGTTTGCTGCCGCGTTTACACGAAAATGCGGTGGTTCTGGAAGAGGCTTATGAATTCGTCAACAGGACAATTCAGGACGGGCGGTCCATAGTTCCCGCCGCCATCTGGCTGCTCGATAACTACTATGTGATTGACACGCATATCCGAATGACGCGACGTCACCTTCCGCGTCGTTACAGCCAGGAATTACCGCAATTGGTTGGCGGTCCAGCGGATGGGTATCCACGCGTCTATGACATCGCGATGGAATTAATCAGTCATGCTGATGGTTTGCTGGATGCGGATAATCTGCGTCATTTTGTCGCGGCATATCAGACAGTCACGCCACTGAAGCTGGGTGAACTGTGGGCCATTCCGATCATGCTGCGGTTGGCTTTACTGGAAAACCTGCGGCGAATTTCGGTGCGGATTGCATGGCAGCAATATGACCGCGATCTGGGCCGATACTGGGCTGATCAGGTTCTGGCGGCTCAGGAACATGATCCCAGGCAAGTGATTGTTGTGCTCGCGGAACTGATCAAAAGCGATCAGACCATCAGCAGCAGCTTTGTCGCCGAGTATATTCAGCGTGCCCAGGGACGTGTGGCGCAATCTCCGATCGCCATCAACTGGCTCGATCAATGGCTCGTGGAACATGGGCAAACATCAGAACGCGTGATCCACCTGAACAGTCAGATGCAGGCCGCAGACCAAGTTTCGATCGGCAATAGTATCACTAGTCTCAGATCGTTGGGCGCGCTCGACTGGAAGCAATTTGTCGAGAGTCAAAGCTTCGTGGATCGCATCTTGCGATCGGATCCCTCGGGCGTTTATCCGCGGATGAGTTTTCAGTCACGGGACCGCTACCGCCATGTGATTGAGAAAACCGCCAAACGAAGCCCACGATCGGAAATCCAGGTGGCTCGAGTCGCGGTGGAGCTGGCTCAGGAAGCCCAGAAAGACCAGCCGGAGTCTGGCGACGAGTATCGCAGCACGCGTAACTTTGAACCGGATCATCACCTGGGATATTATCTTGTTGACGAGGGCCGGGATCTCCTGGAGAAAAGTGTCGGATATCGGCGGTCCGTGGGTAATGTATTGCTGCGGATCGTCAGACGCTGTCGTTTCAGCTGTTTCCTGGGCGTAATGGTTCTGGTCTGGATCGCTATGTTGTCGGCCGTCGTCCTGCTCGCGCGCCGGAGCGGTGCCATGAGCGTTTTGTTTCCAGAAGCGTGGACCATTCCGCTCGTGTTTCTGGCGGTTTATGGTTCGCAATTCAGCGTTTCGATTGTGAACTGGTTATGCAATCTGCTGGTCAAGCCGCATCCCGTTGATCAACTTGATTTCTCCGAAGAAATTCCCATTGAGTGCCGAACAATCGTCGTGGTGCCGACGATGCTCACGAGCCCCAATGGTGTGGCGTCATTGCTGGATCACCTGGAGATTCGGTTTCTCGCCAATCGGCACCGGAACCTGCATTTTGCCTTGTTGACGGATTTTGCCGATGCGGATCAGGAGTCCTTACCCCAGGATGAACAACTGGTGACGCTCGCCCGGTTGGGAATTCAGCGATTGAATCGCAAATATGAAGCCGACCGGGATGATCTGTTCTTTCTGTTCCATCGCCCCCGGGTCTACAACGCTCAGGAAGAGGTGTGGATGGGGCGGGAGAGAAAGCGTGGAAAGTTATCGGATTTCAACAATCTGTTGCGGGGCGGCAGAACCAATGCGTTCGGTGTGGTTGAAGGGAATCTGTTACCCCTCTCGTCGATTCGATACGTGATCACGCTGGATACCGACACGCAGTTGCCGCGTGATTCCGCGTATCAGCTGGTTGGGTACATGGCTCATCCTCTGAATCGGCCGCGGTTTGACGATGCTACGGGGTGTGTGACACGTGGTTATGCGATTTTGCAGCCGCGCGTCGCCGTGACGATCCCCGAAGGGACGCGTAGCGGGTATAGCCGATTGTTCGCAGGTGAACAGGGTATTGATCCTTATACCAACCAGGTCAGTAACGTGTATCAGGATGTGTTTGGCGAAGGGAGCTTTATCGGGAAAGGAATCTATGATTTGCAGGCCTTTGAATCGTCATTGCATCAGAGATTTCCCGACAATCACATTTTAAGTCACGATCTGATTGAAAGCTGTTTCGCTCGCAGTGGTGTTGTGAGCGAAGTGGAATTATTCGAAGGATTCCCGTCACGGTATCTCGCTGATGCCAGCCGCAGGCATCGCTGGGTGCGTGGGGACTGGCAATTGCTGGGTTGGTTGCTTCCCAAAGTTCCCAGCGCAGAAGGCAGGGTGAAAAGCCCTTTGTCCTGGTTGGGCTGGTGGAAGCTGGTGGATAATTTACGTCGTAGTCTGATGCCGGCGGCGCTATTGCTGGCGTTGATTACTGCCTGGTTGTTTGTCCCAGCACACGCCCTGTTCTGGACGCTGGCCTTGGCTTGTCTGGTGTTCGTACCGTTGATCGTAGCGGCGATACCCGGACTGGTGATGATTCCGCCGGAGACTCCTCTGGCTCTGCATTTGCGAGTCTGGGGGCGCGATTTTGTCAGGCAGATTGCACAAGAAGTATTCGCCATCTCCGTGCTTCCGTATGAAGCACATTGGAATCTGGATGCAGTCGGACGGACGCTGTATCGTATTGTCGTTTCCCACAAAAGGCTGCTCGAATGGACGACTGCCAGCGATGCCGAACGGCGTGCGACTGGCGGTATCGCTGACCACTACGAATTGATGTTCGCTTCAACCGTTATCAGTCTAGGGCTGCTCGCGGTGCTGGTCCTGTGGGCACCGGCAGCACTTCCCGCGGCGGGTCCGTTCCTGATTCTGTGGTTATGTGGGCCGCTTTGGGCTTGGCAATGGTCTCAGCCAATCAGCCGGAGGCAAGAGAAACTGTCCGCAACACAACGCGCCGAGTTACGCGTCATTGCCCGGAAAACGTGGCACTATTTTGACACTTTTGTGTCTGAGCGCGATCATTGGTTAGCTCCGGACAACTATCAGGAATACCCCACCGGGGTGATCGCCACACGGACCAGTCCGACAAATATCGGTATGGGGCTGATTGCCAATCTCGTCGCCTGGGATTTTGGATTTGTTTCAACGACTCAGGTCGTCCATCAAGTCACTCGAACTCTGTCCACGTTAGATCAACTGGATCAATTTCGAGGCCATTTCTACAACTGGTATGACACTCGGACTTTGAAAACGATCGAGCCGCGTTACATTTCCAGTGTCGATAGTGGAAATCTGGCGGGACTGCTGCTGACCCTCAAATCGGGTCTGGAGTTGATCGGACAGCAGCCGCTGGTACGCGCTAATTTGTTCGAAGGATTGGCCGATACGCTCAAGATCGCCTTGGACCTGTCTAAGGAATCCGCGGTTCTGCCTTCGGCGACGGGCGCTTCTAATGCCATTGCGAATTTGCCAGGAGCGGCTATTGCGACGCAACGGGAAGTCAGGGTTCGAATTGACCGTCTGATTGCCGAATGTCATACACGGGCCGAGTCGTTGTCGCAGACCCATCGACTCTTGGAACATCTCGTTGCCACGGTTGCGGACGTTGCAGGTCTGGCCTCGATCGTCTCTGATTCCCGCGTGGTCACCTGGGTGCGGCTGTTCGAGAGTCAATGCCGGGAATTCGACACGGAATTGCTCAGACTGGCTCCGTGGGTGGCATTGACTCTGCCTGAGTATAATTTAGGCGCAGGCGCGTCGGGCGACTTTCGTGACCGGATCGATCGCATTCGGACTCTGGTGGAGGGCATCGACAAGAGATGTACACTTCAGGAGCTGCCACAGCGCGCGACTGAAGCGCAACGGACGATTGATGGAATGATCGAAGAGCAGAATTCGCGAGCGGTGTCGGAACGCGGGCACGCGATTGCAATGGGCGATGCGGAATCAAACGTGGATACGTCCCCCAGATTCGACTGGTCCCGTTATTCGAGTTT
>JAQGHT010000145.1 GCA_028291565.1 Planctomycetaceae bacterium
TCGCAGCCAGTCAGGAGGAAGATTGACAACAGAACTGCGAAAACAGTCAACGCAATCCTGTAGCCAATTTCGCCAGAGATTGGGGCGGTTGACTCCGTCACTGCCCGCATCTCCCAAGGTTGTATGACCTTGGTTGCCTGGAATTCGCAACTTGGAAATTCCTCCGAGCAACGACGTGCAAGATTCTCGTAGCCAATCTCGCCAGAGCTTGAGACCGTTGACTCCGTCGCGACTCGCAACTCCCAAGGTTTGGCAACCTTGGCTACAGAGAGGGAGGTGATTTGCCAAGTCGCAGATACGTCGCAGTGTCTGCCTGAACGGCTGACACTGCGACTGCGAGTCACGGAGTGACTTCGCCTACAGTTGTTGCGTGTGCTTTCACAGCAGTTTTGCTGTTCCTGATTCATTCCGGCACCTCGTAAACCCGTGCCTGTAAGCCTTCCAGAAACTGTCGTGTTCGGTTGAGATCAAATAATGGATCACGAGCCTCAATACAGAGGAAAAAGCGATTACGACTGGCCAGGTTAAATGCCGGCACGTTGAACAGGGGATGGTAAGGCCGCGGCAATCCATTCAGCGCCAGCATTCCGAAAAACGCTGCGAAAGCTGCACCCAGTACGGTCATTTCGAACGTGATCGGAATGAATGCCGGCCAGCTGTGCAGCGGTCTGCCGCCGACATTGATCGGGTAGCTGATGACCGACGCATAATACAACATGAAATAACCCGCGCTCCCACCGATGATCCCCCCAATCAGCACGAGCAACGGAAGTCCGGACGGTTTTTGCCCGAGGGCCTGTGAGAGGCCGTGCACCGGAATCGGACTGTAACCATCCATTTTCCGATAGCCCGCGGCATGGGCCTGCCGAGCCGCTTCCAGCAAGGATTCTCCCTGTTCGAATTCGGCCAGCAAACCATGCAGCATGCCGGGCTTCGATATCGCTTGCATGATTACACCTCATCCCGGGTTTTGTGCACCAGCTCGCGCAACTCGAAGATCGAAATCATTGGCAGAAGCCGAGTGAACAATAGGAGCAGGGTCATGAACAGGCCGATTGAGCCGACCAGGTGCGTGAAATCCCAAACTGTCGGTGCATAAATGCGCCATGCGGAAGGAAGATAGTCGCGATGCAGACTGATGACTACAATCACGAATCGTTCGAGCCACATGCCGACATTGACGATTAACGAAATGATGAACAGCGCCGGAATATTACGCCGCACAGACTGGAACCACAGCAATTGCGGGACCGCGACGTTGCAGGCAATGAGCGCCCAGTAACTCCACGCATACGGTCCCAAGGCGCGATTCAACACCATGAAACGCTCATATTGATTGCCACTGTAGTAAGCGAAAAAGACTTCTGCGGCATACCCATAAGCCATCATTGACCCCGTGGCTAGAATCACCTTGGCCATGTTTTCGAGATGCCGCATGGTGACGAAATCCTGCAGGCCATAGGCCCAGCGCAAGGGAATCATCAAAGTCATGACCATGGCGAACCCGGAGAAAATCGCTCCGGCCACGAAAAACGGCGGCGAAAATGTCGTGTGCCAGCCGGGTATCAACGAAGCGGCGAAATCCATCCCCACGATACTATGGACCGAGACCACGAGTGGTGTCGCGATGCCTCCCAGCAATAAATATGCGGTTTCATAACGTTGCCAATGTGCGGCCGAGCCACGCCACCCCATCGCCATTATGCCATAGATGACTCGAGGCAGTCGATTCTTCGCGCGGTCTCGTAAAGTGGCCAGGTCGGGAATCAACCCCATGTACCAGAAGAGAATTGACACCGTGAAATAGGTCGTCACGGCAAATGCGTCCCAGATCAATGGACTGCGAAAATTTGGCCACAAGTCCATGGTGTTGGGATAGGGCAACAACCAGTAGAACAGCCAGGGACGCCCCAAGTGCAGGAGCGGAAATAGTCCCGCGCACGACACCGCAAACAGTGTCATCGCTTCGGCAAATCGATTGATGCTCGTCCGCCATTCCTGATGCAAGAGCAGCAATACTGCCGATATCAGCGTTCCAGCGTGGCCAATGCCAATCCACCAGACGAAATTGACGATGGGAAAAGCCCAGCCGACTGGTACCGTCGTTCCCCAAATGCCAACTCCGACGGCGAACAGATAGGCTGTGGCATACAGAAAGGCCATCAGGAGCGAGAATGAGATCGCGAATCCGAAAACCCAACCCCTTGAGGTCGGCCGTGTGAGGACAATCGCGCTGATTTGATCGGTCACCGACGCATAGGTATGCCCCGGTTCAATAACGGGGGCGCTCCCATCCGTTTCGGACGCGACCAAAGCAGATTCTTCGTGCGGCGAATGACTCACGGGTGATAACCTCTTGACGACCGTCACCTCAATAATGTTCTTTTTCTATTTCGTAGGCTTGATAGCAGGAGTATCGATCGTAGCCGGCCCCTCCAGGCTGGGGTGGGGGTTACGGATTCGCGCCAGATGAGTCGTTCGCGGCAGTGTGTTCAGTTCACCTAACAACGAATAATTTAGAGGCGATTCTTTCAATTTTGCGACCCCGCTTTTCGGGTCGCGAATATTTCCAAACACGATCGCCTGGGTCGGACACGATTGCTGACAGGCCGTGACAATTTCACCGTCACGAACAGGTCGGTTTTCTTTCTGAGCCTCGATTTTTGCTTCGCTGATTCGCTGAATGCAGTAAGTGCATTTCTCCATCACCCCACGACTCCGGACGGTGACATCGGGGTTGCGCAGCAGCTTCAGCGCAGACGCCTGTTCGCCCCCATAATTGAAGTGCGCGTCGTAGTCGAGGAAATTGAAGCGCCGCACCTTGTAGGGGCAATTATTGGAACAGTACCGCGTTCCGACACAACGGTTGTACACCATCTGATTGAGGCCCTCGTGGCTATGCACTGTAGCAGCCACCGGGCAGACCAGTTCGCACGGCGCGTTTTCACAATGGACGCACATGACCGGCTGGAAATACGTGTCCGGCGCGTCGATTTCGCCACGATAGTATCGATCAATTCGCAGCCAATGCATTTCCCGTCCAATGCTGATCTGCTCCTTGCCGACGATGGGGATATTGTTCTCGGCCTGGCAGGCCACGACGCAGGCATTGCAGCCAATACAGGCCGTCTGATCAATCACCATGCCCCACGCATTTTCCGACTCTTCGTATTTGGCATAGAGGGTTGGTGACTGTTCTGGATGACGGTGCTCCAGATCGATGAATTCCGGCTGTATGGTGAACTCCGCCAGTGTTGCGACGCGGACCAGATCACGTCCTTCCATACTGTGATGGTTTTGCGTCACAGAAAGTGGATATCGAGCGCCGGTCGGCGTGACTTCGACGCCGGTCGCAAACCACGCATGCCGGGCCGGACGCAAGTCGCTGGCGTTCACCCCAACGTCTTTTCCGATCCGCCCGCAGTGTGTGCGTCCATATCCGAGCGAAAGCGAAATAGAATTGTTGGGCTGGCCGGGGACGATCCAGACGGGGACGCGTAATGTCCTTTCGCCTAGTGATAAGTCAACCAGTTCCTGATTCGAAATGCCAAGTCGTTCCGCCGTCTGAGGACTGACAAACGCGGCGTTATCCCAAGTCAATTTGGTGATCGGTTTGGGCAATTCCTGCAGCCAGCCGCTATTGGCGAAGCGTCCGTCCCAAATCGTTGGATCGGGACCGAATGTGATTTCCAGTCCCTGCTTCCCGTGCGATGCAGTCAAATCAGACGTCGATTCGGCGGGGAAGATCTGATCCACAAACTTCCATTCCGGTTTTCGCGAGTCTGCGCGAGTCCCAGCCACGACGCCATCATGAACTGCTCGCTTCCAGCGTTTCAGGAAGCCATTGCTTCCGAGTCGTTGTGTCCAGTACTTTTGGATGATTTGATAGGCAGTCTGCTCGGGATGTCCAGCGAGTGCTGCAACCAGATCGTGGGCGGTCTTACTGCTGAAGAGCGGTGCGATTAACGGCTGCTGAATTGTGGCGGTTCCATCAAAGGCCCGTGCGTCACCCCAGGCTTCCAGCTCGTGTGAGCTCGGCACGTGCCAATGGGACAGCGATGAAGTCTCATCAAAATAGGGAGCCAGATGGATTCGCAAATCCACGCGTTCGACGGCCGTGGCGAATTCCAGTTCTCCGGGCGCTGTATAGACCGGATTGCCACCAAGAATGACCAGTAGTTTCACATCCCCCTGCTGCATCCGATCGATCAATTCTCGCAACGAGCCCAATTGATCAACCGGTTCAGCTGCGACAGGAGGAATGTATTCCACAGTTCGCCCGACGTTTTTCAGCTGCCGATTGATGGCATGAACCAGGGCGTGCACATGCGAAGGCTGGCCATCTCCCGCGATGACGAGACTAGAGCCCTGGTGTGCATGCAAGTCGGCGATCAGCGTCGCGAACCAGTCTTTGGGGATCCCGTTTGGTGCATCTTTAATACTGCCGGTCACTTCGACACCCAATCGAGCAGCCAGAGCGCGTGTCAGACCCTCGATTTCGCTGGCACGAAGGGGCAAGCGATGGTCGGCCGCTGCCCCAGTCAGTCCTGGGGTGCTTTCGACCGCATACAGCCGATTCATTTCAATTTTCGAATTGCCTGAGGGGACCGTCGTTCGGGCCAAACGCCGATGATCCATGAATTCTCGAGCGTATCGCAGGTTTCCCGGCATGTTCGTCAGAAACTCAGCGTCCAGCGTCAAGACGACATCGGCTCGATCAAAGTGATAGATCGTCTCGACATATTCACCGAACGCCTGCTTCGCACCGGCGCGTACGTTGTCACGGCTCAAGGGTTCATATTGATGCCACCTGGCCTCGGGCAATTCTTTGATCAATGTTTGCAACTGATCGGCCAGCGTCGGAGATGTGATCGTTTCTGTGAGGATTGCCAAGCCCCTTCCGTGGCGAGCACGCAGCGCAGGGAGTTCGGCCGTGATCAAGGTCAGCAGTTCGCTCCAGGTGCTGATTCGTCCAGCGCGCATCACGGTTTGCGAGCGGTCGGGGTCATACAGCGAAAGAATTGACGCTTGAGCAAAAATATCGGTCGCACCCAGACTGGCCGGATGTTCGGGATTGCCTTCAATCTTGGTCGGGCGTCCCAGATGGCTTTCAACCAGCAGGCCTGTAGCGTACCCTCCCAGGGTGGTGCAAGTGGCATAGAATGCCGGCTTCCCTGGAACTGCGTCTTCAGGCTGCCGAACATAGGGGACAATCTTCTCTTCAGGTTGTCGCACACAGCCGCTCAATCCGACACCGGCCAGGCCCAGCGAGGCGGCCATCAATTTCAAAAAACTGCGCCGGGTTGCCGGGTCGGTCCATTCACCAGCTTGTCTCGGAAATTCCCGGTGCAGATAGTCGAAAAACTCTGGGGCTGCACTCAATTCGTCGAGACTGCGCCACAGCGGTTCTTCCCCGGCAGGTCCGTTCGTCCGATCACGGAGTGCGTTCCAGTCGATGCGTTCAACCACTGGCAAAAGGGCAGCCGCGAGCGTCTCCGCAGGCTGAGTGGAATCTGCGCGAGGGGCAGCAGCTTCAATCGCTGAGTTTTGGGGCACGTCGGTCATCGGTGGCAAATCCAGCAATCTTGGAGTTGTTTCTTATCGATCCCATATTCCTTGACAAGTTCTTGCCCATGCTCGCGTGCATCGGTCCGGGCTGGCTTGCCGAATTCATAAATGTCTTTGCGATCACGAATGAACTCTTGAGGCCGTGCATGGCATTCCAGACACCAGCCCATTTGCAACGTCTGCGTTCGCCGCATTAACGGCATCTGATCGACCCGGCCATGGCAGCTTTCGCAGCCAATGCCTTTCGCGACATGAATACTGTGATTGAAGTAGACAAAATCCGGAACGTCGTGAACCCGGGTCCATTTCAATGGCTTGCCGCTGCGATAGCTGTCCCGGACGGGCTGCAGCATCGGACTATCCTTCCAGATCTGCGAATGGCAATTCATGCAGATCTCCGTGGCGGGGATACCGGCAAAAGCCGACTGCTCAACGGTGGTATGGCAATAGCGACAATCGATACCCAAGCCGCGTACATGGTGTTCGTGACTGAACGGCACAGGCTGATCTCGAACTACGTCGGCGTCAGTCATGTATGCGGAACGATTAAATCGGTCCCAGGCGAAGGCGAGCGACGCGACGAGAAACAGCCCGCCGAAGATTGTGGCCTTCGACAAGGTATTCATGCTGGGGTGAAAGATTTGTGCCATCGAAGTCCAACCTACAGTGAGCGGGCCAATGCCTCGCGATATCGCTGGTCACGTCTCGATCAACTGGGCCGTTGCGTTTTCGTCTTCGGTGATGTCCTCGGCTCGCGGTTCATCGACATACCGTTTGGCCTGCGTGTCGTCTTCCGTCCAACCCGTGCCTGTCCACCATTCGCAACGCGATTCACTCGCGCGCCGAATGACGTATTTCCCGTTCGTTTGGATATTGCTGCCAGCCATTTCTGATCTCCTCTTCAATCAGGAAAACATTTCGAACTGCGCGCAAAAAAAGCCGACGTAAGAGAAGACACTAAGTT
>JAQGHT010000166.1 GCA_028291565.1 Planctomycetaceae bacterium
CATGTTCATGGCTTAGTTGATTCTCGTAAAGTGTCAGTTTCCAGAAGTCTGATCTCGTCAGGTAGAAACCTGACCCGCTTGGCAATCATCGAAATCGTGGCAAACGCCCGTGCCGGGTTTGATTTTATGTAGACAAGCCGTCACAAAAGACGGCGTGTCATTGCCAGCGCCCCTTGATTTGGTGTTGGAATTTCAGCCTGCGGCAGGCTGATATCACGTGGAATTACGCTTAGACAGGTAGTCACATTGCATCGACGCAGAGTGATAAACGGAATCCGATTTGGTTTGTGGACAGGTCGATCGAGCTTTTTGGCAAGAATTTCTGACGTGGCGCGCGATCTACGGCCATGAGGGGCGGATTATTCGCATCTCAATTCACGCCCGAAGCGCACGTTTTGAAGTTGCGTTGTCATGGCATCACACATCGTCTTGCGATTGCGGTCCAGTTGACGCAGCATTGTCCACTCTGCAGACTACACATGCGTCGCGATAATGGGCTCGATGTTTCAATTGCTCGCCCACTCACCTCGATTCTCACGAAGATGACTATGAAATCCGCTCCGACATGCAGTTCGACAACCAATCTGTTTCAGTTTTGCCTCATGAGACGCGGTGTCATGAGTGTTCGTCTTCGAAGCATGTGGTTTCTTGGGGCGGTCTTATTTGCGTTGACGATCACGGCTGCAGAAATCGAAATCGTCGGCCCCATGAAGGCAGGACTTGCTGAGGCCAAGTTGGCAGCAGTCGATCAGTTCATGGAACGCCAGGTGACTGACAAAAAGATCGCTGGCGGCAGCGTGCTGATTTCGCACCAGGGGAAGATTGGCTTCTTCCACACTTATGGCCAGAGGGATCTGGAAGGCAAAAAGCCAATGGAACAAGACACGATTGTCCGGCTGTACTCCATGACGAAAGCAATTACGACGGCCGCAGCCTTGAACCTGGTTGACGCGGGTAAAATCGGATTAGACGACCCGGTTTCCAAATACATTCCCAGTTTCGCGAATCTCAAAGTGGCGACGCCCGAAGGGCTCCGCGCGCCGGCACGGGCAATGACTGTTCGAGACTTAATGCTGCATACTTCTGGCCTATCTTATGGCGATGGTCCAGACGCGCTGAAGGAGGCCTTCGCCAGACTGAAGCCTTTGGAATCTGCCAATCTGGAAGAGATGGCGGAAAAACTTTCACAGATTCCACTCGCCTTTGATCCGGGCACGAGTTGGCGGTATTCGGTGTCGATCGATATCTTGGGTCGAGTCATTGAAGTGGCGAGCGGCCAGAATCTGGACGTTTTTCTCCGGAAAACTATTTTCGAGCCATTGCAGATGTCTGACGCGTCGTTCAACGTTCCGCCCGAAAAACTTGCCCGTTTTGCTGCCAACTACAGCCGGTCTGCGGACGGGTTGAAACTGATTGACGCGCCGGCTAATTCACGCTATGGAAAACCGGTCACGTTCTTTTCCGGTGGTGGTGGTCTGGTGGGGACAGCAAATGACTATCTGAGATTCCTGACGATGATTCAAAACGCGGGCGAGCTGGATGGCAAGCGAATTCTGCGTCCCGGGACCGTCAAGTTGATGATCACCAATCAACTTCCTGAGAAAGCGTTTCCGATTCGTTTCGGCGATCAGATGCGCCATGGAACCGGATTCGGGTTGGGTTTCTCTGTCCGTACTGAGAATACGAAATGGGATCCCGCAGGACATCTCGGTGAATATGGCTGGGGCGGCGCCGCTTCAACGCATTACTGGTGCAGCCCGGCCGACAAGTTGATCGTGATTACACTGGAACAAACGATGCCCTACCAGTGGGACACAGAATTCGGCGTCAAGCAGCTCATTTATGACTCGATCGTCGCGCCCAAATAAACCTCTTCAGCCTGCCGATACCTCCTGAGAATTGGATACCGTCGCGATGTTTTTATGAAACAAGCAGGACGTTTTGTGGGAGTCCCGCCTTTGACGTTGCGCTGTTTGAGGGATTCCGAACAGGGCACAGGAATGATTCCGTATTTGCGGCCCAAAGGGCCGCAAAAGCCGACTTATTGCGACATCTGCACAATGGCAGATCTGATCGCGCAACTTCAAAACCGTCAGGCGGTCCGTCACATGACTTCGAGACCGCGGTACCGGCTGAAGTCGGTCCTCCAACAGATTGGCATCAATCCACAAACAGGAATTCGTTTTCGCTGAACAGAACCCGCACATACGCCGCCCACGCGACGAGCGGCCTCTCCGCGGCCGGGATGTCTGCCAGATCGGTTTGATATCCGATCAGAAACTCGTTTGCAGAAGCTGTTTCTTCGGGGCTGGGACCGCGTCCAAACAACAATCGATACGCTCGGCCCAGCCGCGCCGGTTCTGCGTCCAACGTCAATAAGCGCCGTGCCAGCGACTGTGATTTCGCGTGCAGGAACGGGTCATTCATGAAAAACAGCGCTTGAGTCGGCACGATCGTCTGAAATCGCTGTGGTGTACTGGTATTGGCGTCCGCGCCGTCGAACACTGTGAGAAAGGGATGTCTCTTGATCCGTTGCGTCATCAGGTAGACGCTCCGGCGATCAGTATCGTACAGTGCTGAAAATGGGGTGTGCTGTGTGAATTGCCACGCCTTTTCGTCGGGGAAGGGATGTGGTCCTCCGGGTGTCCGATCAAGATCTCCTGACACGGCCAAGATCGAATCGCGAATTTCTTCGGCACTCAATCGGCGACGTGAAAACTTCCACAGATAGACGTTACCAGGGTCCGATTTCACATCGGCGGCAATCGCGGGGATATTCAGATCGGTATCGCTCGTACGTTGGTAAGCATCTGTCAGCATGATCAGGCGATGCATGGATTTGATGGACCAGCCCCCTTCGACAAAGCGTCCGGCCAGATAATCCAGTAACTCAGAATGCGAAGGTGCTTCGCCACGGGTTCCAAAGTCATTCGGGGTGTTGACCAGACCGCGTCCGAAATGGTGCTGCCACAATCGATTGACAAGAACTCGGGACGTGAGCGGATTCGCGGGACTGGCCAGCCACTCGGCCAGTTGCAGCCGGCCGCTGCCGGTGCTTCCCGCAGGCAGGTTCTGGCCACCCAGAATTTTGGGAAAACTGCGAGGTGTCACGTCGCCTCGGACGTCCGGATCACCTCGCTTCTGAATCTGTGCATCGTGAGGCTCTCCCTCAACCACAGAATAGGCCTTCTCGATCGTCTGTTCGAAACGAGTCCGTTTTTCTCGAAGCTGATTCAATTCCACGGTAAACTGCCGGGACGAGGTCAATTCACGGCCGGTGCCCGGGCGATGTTCGATGACCCAGGCAATTCCGTCACCCCCGCCGCCATCAAGATCCTGCACTTTGCCAGACACCATGACGGGACCGTCAATCGGACTTTGCCAGGCTGCAGCGACGCCACCACGTGGCCCGGGGTGGAGGGCGATCGAACGACCGGGCTGCGTCACGGTGATAAATTTGATCGTGTTCGAATTCGTATTGGCGAACAACGAAGGCGTGTCTTCCAGGCCACGCCAAACCTGTAGTCCAGGAGTCTTCTCGGCATCCTTAATGAACAGAGTGAACAACGTGGGGGACGGGACAAGATCGAACAGATACCAGACTGCGGAGTTTCCGAAACTGTCCGCATGCTGCATTCCTTCGCCATTCTGATACAAGTCGGGCAAGAGTTGTTCGGTGAGATTCCAGACACGTTTTTCGCCACTGAGCTCTGTAATGATGAACTCCACCAGTGTCGAATCCGCCCCGTGCCCGACCTTGGGGAGTACCGAGAGTTGCAGCATGTCCCCTTTGTGAACCGTGATCTGACGCAAAGCTTCGGCATTTTTGCCGGCGTCAAATGTCTGCTGCCCGCCGTTGGGAATGTCACCCGCAACCGTCAGCTGTACTCCTTTCGAGACAATATCCAGAACCTGTTTATCCGCCACCGCTTTGCGGTTCTCGCATGCCTTTAGCTCCACATCCAAGGCTGCCAATGTCTTCTGCATCTCACCGGGCGGCATCAACGGAACCATGTCTCGTGGCGATCTGACTTTTTCGCAGCCGGGGAATGGGAAGCGGGTGCTTTCAAAAATCCCATAGAGGCCATAATAATCCTGAACGGTGAACGGGTCGAATTTATGATCGTGACAACGGGCGCAGGCGATCGTCACGCCCAACACCGATTTGCCGACTGTGTCGATCGTGTCTTCGATCGTCAGGTAGTGATCTTTGAGGACGTCGAATCCAAACCGCCGGGCCACTCCGAGATACCCCGTGGCGATGATTAGCTCGCGGTATTTTTCCGGAGCGGTCCCAGCGGGAATCGCTTGAGCCAGAATGTCGCCGGCGATCTGTTCTTTCAAAAAGACGTCGTAAGGTTTGTCCTGATTGAAGGCGTCAATGACATAGTTGCGATATCGCCAGGCATGGGCCACCGGAAAATCAGCGGTCTCACCGGCTGTATCCGCGTAGCGAACGAGATCGAGCCAATGTCGTCCCCAGCGTTCACCGTAGGCGGGGGAATCGAGCAAACGGTCAATTACTTTCGCCAACGCGCCCGGCGTTTCGTCCTGCAGAAACGTTGTGACTTCTTCTGGAGTGGGGGGTAAGCCGGTCAAATCGAAGGTGGCCCGGCGTATCAACGTCAGCTTGTCCGCTGCGGCCAAGGGGATCAATCCATGCTTTTCCCACTGGGCGGCTACAAATCGATCGATGGCTGATGCGCCAGCGGGCTCGGTAGGGGGCGAAACAGGTTTGACCGGTTCGAACGCCCAGTGTTTCTTGCCGACCTGGAATTTCTCAAACTTTTCCGGCCAGGGAGCCCCAGCACGAATCCATGTCGTCACTGCGGCGACGGTCTCAGGGGGCAGTTTCTTTCCGGGGGGCATGGATGCGACACCGGCATCGTGTCGAATCGCATGGATTAACAGGCTTTCGTCCGGCTTGTTCAGAATCACGGAGGCTCCGGTTTCGCCCCCTTTCAGCAAGGCTTCTCGAGAATCGACCCGTAATCCACCACCCACCTTTTCGCCGCCGTGACATTTGAAGCACGTTCCCGCCAACACGGGGCGGATTTGTGTTTCAAAAAACTTCTCATCAACGACTTGATTGACGGCAGGATCTTCAGCCAAGGCTGGAAAATCCGACGACTTCAAGACGCAAACAACGGCTGCAAAACACGTAACGGCAATAACGAGACGACGTTGGAGCACGATTGCCTGACTCATTTTAGTATTTGTGTTGATGATAATAAGAAGTAGTGCAAAGGCCGTGGACTCACCGGCGCAAGCCCGGTGGCGGGAAATTCATCTCTATTTGATGAATTCTATCATAAGCATTCGTCCTCCGCCGTCACCAGCGATTTGTGGCAAGGTGCAAATTCGCACCAAACAGGGTTTGTCCGAGGTTTGGATGCGTGAAACTGTTCGGCAAGTGCCAATCAAGAACGGACTGACGTTGACCTGTCGGGGACTGCAACATAGAGTTCAAGTGACAATTTCGGTTCTTGATATACCTTTCTTCCCCGTCGAACAGGCTGCGGAAGACTTCGATCCTTGATATTGATTGGCGCGAATGTCCACTCCTGAAGATCCCAAAACTCCTCCGCCAGAATTACCGCCCGGACGCAGCAATGGTTCAAAAAATGAGCGTCCTGGCTTGGGCGTGCTGCCCCTCGTTTTAATTGGATTGCTGCTGTTGACGGTTCTGTTTGGCGGATTCGCCGATTGGAGCGGCCCCGTCGGTGAAGAAGTGGCGATCAGCGAGTTCATGTCCGGCTTGGAATCCGGAAAGCTCGGCCCCCACAATGTTTACAAAGCCAAATTCTTCTCTCAAGTGTTGAAATACCAGGACAAACCCGACCCGAAAGCTGGTTGGTTGGGACTTTGGCCCGCAAATGAAGGCAGCGAGACCAAACAGGCCGCTGCGACTCCCGAAGCCGCGCCAAAGGCTGCGGAACATGCTGGAAAGGGCGCCGCAGAGGAGAAAACCGCAGCCAATACACTGCATCGGTACTATGTCCCGCTCGTGGGACTCAGCGAAGATACCCCGCAGCTCACCAAGCTGATGCGCGACAAGAAGATTGTTTTCACCACCGAGAAGCCCACCAGCGACGCGACGATTCTGTTTTATCTCTGGGGTCCCGCGATCTTATTGCTTGTTCTGGGATACTTCCTGCTGCGGAAATTGACCGGTGCCAGTGCGGCAATGTCATTCAGCCGCAGCCGAGGCAAGATCTTTGCTCAAGAAGATCTGGGTATTACCTTTGATGATGTCGCCGGCATTGATGAAGCCAAAGAAGAGCTGCGAGAGATCGTCGGATTTCTGCGCAATCCTCAGAAATATCAGGCGCTCGGCGGCCGCATTCCCCGAGGTGTCCTGCTCGTCGGGCCACCCGGGACCGGAAAAACCTTGCTCGCCAAAGCAGTCGCCGGTGAAGCGGGAGTGCCGTTCTTCAGCCTGTCGGGTTCAGACTTCGTCGAATTGTATGTCGGCGTGGGCGCGGCACGCGTCCGCGACATGTTCGCCCAGGCTGGGCAGAAGTCGCCCAGTATCATCTTTATCGACGAACTGGATGCCTTGGGCAAAGTTCGCGGTGGGGGAGCCCCCGGTGGCCACGATGAGCGCGATCAAACCTTGAATGCGCTGCTCGTCGAAATGGATGGATTCCCGTCCGATCAAAGCGTGATCGTCATGGGCGCCACCAACCGTCCGGAAACGCTCGACCCGGCCTTGATGCGTGGTGGACGATTCGATCGTCACGTACTCGTCGATCGGCCCGACGTGAAAGGGCGCGAGGCGATTCTCAAAGTCCACATGAAGAAGATCAAGTCCGGGTCAGATGTTGACATGCAATATCTGGCCAAACAGACCCCGGGATTCGTCGGGGCCGATCTGGCGAGCATGGTCAATGAAGCGGCTCTGCTGGCCGCTCGAAAAGACAAATCTGTCGTCAACATGCCCGAATTTGAAGAGGGTATCGAACGAGTCATTGTCGGATTGGAGAAGATTTCCCGGATCATCAGTCCTGAAGAAAAACTCCGAGTTGCCTATCACGAATGTGGCCATGCTCTGGTCGGTTGCTCATTGCCGCATACCGATCCGATCGTGAAGATTTCGATCATTCCACGTGGCCTGTCGGCGTTAGGGTACACGCGCCACTGTCCCGAAGATGACCGTCACCTGGTCACGCAGACCGAATTGTTCAATCGCATCTGCATGTATTTTGGCGGGATCGTCGCCGAGGAGATCATCTACAATGAGACCTCGACTGGAGCCTCCGACGATCTGAAGCGCGCCACGGATATTGCATTGCGGATGATCACGGAATTTGGCATGAGTCCCAAACTGGGCCGCGTCAACTATCGTACGGAAAGCCGATCGCCGTTCCTGAATGCTCCCAGTGGCGGCAGCGATCACTGGCACAGCGAAGCAACAGTTCGTGAAATTGACACAGAAGTCAAACGGATCATCGACGAAGCCAATACCACGGTTCTCGAAATCCTGACGGCCCGTCGGGCTGTCCTGGAACACATGACGCGTGAGCTCGTTGAAAAAGAAATCATGGACGCGGCTCAACTCAAAAAGATTCTTGACGAACATTCCATCATGCTGCAAATCAAACCCGGGACGCACGCCACGCTGCAGCGGGAAGTGGATACAGACGTCGCTGCTAGTCCATCGCGGAAACCGCTCGAAGGAGTTTGATCGCCATGGTGAAGGATCACCAGAAACCAGCGCTGCGAAGTGCGAATGGAAGAATTGCAGATCGGACGCAGGATTGCGGGCGGCTGCAAACGGAAGCCAGGACTAATGGGACATGCAGGCCAAATAGGTCTCTGGTGTCCCATTGGTCTGGTCTGCTTCAAGACCCGAATTGGCGCCCAGGGGCGTGTTGCGTCACCTCATGGTTGACATTGGCGCTGCTGACCTGCGGTGGTTGTCAATCGGGATTGATTGACCCCGGCCGTTCGCGTGGAACTGGGCGTCCATCGCAAATCATCAGCCCCGCTCCAGGTCCTCAACAGCCAGGCTCCAGCGGCCCCATCACGCAAGGTGCGACACCTCCGGATTGGGCGCATGTCGCTCGTCAGCCAGCCACCAGTGTTGTGCAAATGTCACCGGCGGACGACATGAAGGCCCAGTATCACACCGTGCAAGCGGGTGAAAGCTGGTCCAGTCTGGCTCGACAGAACGGGGTGTCGGTCAAACAACTCGCGGACGCGAATGGAATGGACCCCTCGGCCATTTTGAAAACCGGACAGATTGTCTACATTCCGCCAGCAGGGCGTCGTGCGGCAGGTCCGTGACGTGATGTTCAACTCAACGGACTCGTCCGTCTCTCGCTCGCGGGTTTGGGCTCGTTGGCCTTTGCATTACTTCCGATTCCAGGCAATTCGTTTTGGGGAACCCGAGAATAATCCGCCCGGGTCACTTCGCCAAATTGGCGAAAGACGGAATGAGACGCTTGTTACCAGCGACTGACCGAATAAATCTTAGGTGATTTTGAGTAGTGCAAAGGCCGTGACCTCACTGGGACAAGCCCGTAGCGTGAAAACGGTCCGCTCCATCTACCATTGAATTGCGAATTCACATGACACAAAGCCAGCTTTGGGCTCCGTGGCGACTCAACTACATCGTAAACGCCAAAGAGGAACGGCCCACCGAGTGTTTCCTGTGCCGGTATGCCTCAGAGTCCAAAGACGACACCAATTATGTCGTCCATCGGGGACAACATTCGCTCGTCGTGCTGAATCGGTTCCCTTACAACAACGGACACCTGCTGGTGGCACCCCTGGACCATAAGGGATCTCTGTCGGAATTGAATGACGCGGAAATGCTGGAAATGCAGCAATTGCTGCGACGCATGACCGAGGCCTTGAAAGCGACAATCAATCCCGATGGTTTCAACGTCGGTTTAAATCTCGGTAAAGTCGCGGGCGCCGGCCTGCCCGGCCATCTACACTGGCATATCGTGCCCCGCTGGAGCGGCGACACCAATTTCATGACGGTCTGCAATGATGTCAGTATAATCCCGCAATCACTCGATGCGCTCTACGGATTTTTGAAACAGGCACTCGCTCAGTAATGACCGGCAAAGTCATTACTAACGTGTTGCCAAAAGGAATCCTCTCTCCACATCTCCCGACGCTCCACTGGATAATGCTATTCACTGGCGAACATTTCGCGTCCAACAGATAAATCTCCAGCCGCTCACGCAGCCATAACCTAAATCAACCGCATAAGTTACGAGCTTCTTATCTTGCGGCGAGCGATCGTGATTTTGACGGAGCAGGTTCTATGAACTAGGTTTCCTATGCCATGTTTGTTGCAGGTGCGTTGCATCTCGGCAACCTGACCGAAGGGATTCGTGTCCGATGAGCTTGGCGCCGCCATTGAGTCAGTCATCCCTCGATTGAAAACCCGTGAATTGAACTATGTCGACCGTCCCCGGAAAATTGTCTCCCTCTGAATTCCTGGCAGAATTGCAACGGGATCTGAACCGTGCCAAATCGCACAGTTCAGGAGTGAGTGTCGGTAATAGTGGCGCGGTAACAGCAGCCCCCAAAGAGGTCTCGGCGGACGTTCAAAATTCCGTTGAAACTGAAACAAAGATCGCCTCCAATTCGCCGAATATCTCAATTGCCGACGCCTTGCTGGGCAATTCCTTCGGATACGTCACTCCTCCACCGAGTGTACTCACCGTGGAATCTCCTGCGACTCCTGCCGCAACAAACGGCAACGCCGCGCCGCGAGACAATTCCGACGCCGCTCGTAATAGCACTCAGATCACGGGGTTATTAGATCGAGTCAACAATCTGCTGGGTCCCGCTCCAACCGCGAAGGCCCCAGAGGGACCGTTTGTCCCGAAAGCTCCCGAATCGATCGAAGCAGCTGGACTGACTGCCGAAGAAATCGAACGACTCATCCTCAAAATGCTGTTCCAACGTGGGGTGGCCACGGGACGAATGATTGCTTCTCAGATCTGCATGCCGTTCATCCTGATTGAACCGCTGTTGAAGATCTTCAAATACGAGCAGCTGGTGGTCTTTAAAAGCTCCGCCGCAATGGGCGACTACGAATATCTGTTGACGGACAATGGCCGCGAGCGAGCTCGACGCTACGCCTCCGAGACCACCTATAGCGGGTCCGCCACGGTCACCTTGAAGTCGTATTTGCAGGCGATGTCCGCCCAGAGTATCGCGAAACAGCACGCGACAGAAGAAGACGTGCAACGCGCCTTTTCCGACCTGATCATGAACATGAAAATGTTGGATCGGCTGGGGCCCGCGATTAATTCCGGACGCGGGATGTTCCTGTTCGGAGAACCGGGCAATGGTAAGACGAGTATCGCCGAACGCATTACTTCCTGCTTCGGTTCTAACATCTGGATTCCGAAAGCATTAGGCATCGACGGCGATATCATCCGCATTTTCGACCCCGCCGTGCACGTACCAATCAAGCAGGAGGTTTCCACCAGTCTGCTCGATGCGAACACCAACATCGACACGCGTTGGATTCAAATCAGACGTCCTACAGTGATCGCGGGCGGTGAATTGACGATGGCGGAACTGGAAGTCCGGCAGAATCAGCAGACCAAGGTGTGTGAATCGCCCCTGCAATTGAAGAGTAATTGCGGAACGTTCGTAATCGACGACTTCGGACGTCAGCGCATGCCTGTGACTGAACTGCTCAATCGTTGGATTGTACCGTTGGAAAAGCGGTATGACTTTTTGAATTTGCCGAGCGGCAAGAAGATCCAGGTTCCGTTTGACCAGCTGATTATTTTCTCGACAAATCTGGAACCCAAGGACCTCGTGGACGGCGCGTTTTTACGTCGTATTCCCTACAAGATCGAAGTGCTGGATCCGACCGAAGAGGAGTTCCGCAAACTGTTCGCCCTCGTCGCGCCCGGCCAGGGCTTTCAATTGGATCGGGAATCACTGGATGCAGTCGATTATCTGATCGCCACCCATTACTTGGCCAAGAACCGCCCCTTCCGAGCGTGTCAGCCACGTGACTTGTTGCTGCAGGTGCGAAATTTCTGTCTCTATAAAACACTGCCCCGCAAGCTCACTCCCGCGTCGTTCGATTTCGCCTGCGACAATTATTTCTCGGTGATGTGACCCCTGCGCCGACTCACTGGCCGAAGTACGGAGATCGCCGCTACAATCGCGACTCCGTTACGTTCCACGCCTTGGATCTCTACTTGAGATCATCCTCGAGTGCTGGAGGCCGCCAGTGTCAGACAGTCCGAATTCCACTCCCGATCCCTTCGATGACTGGTACCACAATGTGTATCAGCCGCACGTTCGCCAACTCAGTGTGCGGTCCATTGTGACCGGCATGATGATCGGCGGCGTCATGTCGGTTTCGAATCTCTATGTCGGACTCATGACGGGCTGGGGTTTGGGCGTCACCATTACGGCGAGCATTATTGCTTACGCGGTGTTTCAGTTTCTAGAACAGATCTATCCCCCATGGCGCGACGATCCGTTCACAATTCTCGAAAACTATACGATGTCCAGCGCTGCCAGCGCCGCTGGATACATGTCTTCCGCGGGCTTGGTTTCGGCGATCCCCGCGTTATATCTGACAACTGGACGGAACTTAACCGCCATTGAAATGATGACCTGGATCGGCGCTATTTCGATGCTGGGAGTCTTCATGGCAATTCCCATGAAACGGCAGATGATCGATGAGGAAAAGCTACCTTTTCCGTCGGGAATCGCGACAGCTGAAACTTTGAAATCCATGCATTCGGAAGGAGCCGGAGCCGTCCAAAAAGCCAAGGCCCTCGCCTGGGGTGGCCTCCTTGGAGCAGTCGTCGCACTCTGGCGCGAGGGTGTCCCGATATTTGGGGCGTGGTATGGCAAGAAATTCAATTCCGAGAAAATCGGTGAAACAATCTCCGGATGCGCGCTACCGTCAGAGTTTCCCCTTTGTCCTGGCGCCGCTGCACGAAGTCTTCTGGACAAATACACACTTGGATTTGAAGGCTCGATGGTCATGATTGCCGCCGGCGCGATTATGGGAATTCGCGTCGGTGTCTCATTGCTCGTGGGAGCACTCGCCTTCTACGGGGTGATCGGCCCCATCCTCGTCGGACGAGGCATCGTTGGCCCGGGTTATGCGGGCATTGTCAGTTGGACTCTCTGGCCATCAACGGCGATGATGGTGACCTCCGGTCTATTGTCATTCGGGATGAAATGGCGCACGATCCTCAAGGCACTCGTTGACTTGGTCATGATGTTTCAAGGGAAATCGACCACGACTAAAGACGACCCCATGCACGGGATTGAAGTTCCCATGAGCTGGTTTCTGGTTGGAACTTTCATTTCTGGCCTGGCATGTGTCGTCTTGGGCCATATGTATTTCAACATCAGCTATGGCATGGGCGTTCTGGCGGTATTGCTGACCTTTCTCCTTTCCATTGTGGCCGCCCGTGCCACAGGCGAAACAGATGTGACTCCAATTGGCGCCATGGGAAAGATCACGCAACTAACATTTGGTGCCCTTTCTCCGCGGACCTATGCCAGTCCTGATGCAGCTGTACGTCACGCCACGCAGGCAACAATACAAAGTGCGACTCATGCGAAGACTCTGACCGGAGGAGCAGCGACGATTCAAGCCGGTCACACAGCTGTGACGGGCGGAGCGACAGCCCCAACATTGGCGTCCGGAGGCATTACTCCGTTGGACTCCCTGACGTCAGCCACTATCACCACAAATCTCATGACTGCCTGTATCACATCCGGCGCGGCATCCCACTGCGCAGATCTCTTGACTGACTTAAAGACGGGTTATCTTCTCGGAGGCAACCCTCGCAAACAGACGATTTCTCAATTATTTGGGGTACTCGCCGGGACTCTCGTGTGTGTTCCAATCTATTTCCTGGTGGTTGACAATGCGAAGCTCGGAACGAAGGAACTCCCAGCCCCATCGGCTAAGGTCTGGCAGAAAGTGGCCGAACTGATGTCCAAAGGCCCAGATGCACTTCCCGATGGAAGCGTGATGGCAATGCTGATTGGTGGAGGCTTGGGAATTGCCTTAACGCTATTGGAAGAATTGGGGCCAAAATCCTGGAAGAAGTACCTTCCGTCAACGACAGGCCTGGGGCTTGCCGGCGTGATTCCAGCGTTCAATTCTATCTCAATGTTCCTGGGAGCATTAGGCGCCTGGATCCTGGCCCGGAAGCGTCCAGATCTGGATGAACAGTATACAATCCCGGTTTCATCAGGCCTGATCGCCGGAGAATCGCTGGCGGGGGTCGGCGTGATTCTCATTTCACGAGGACCGGAACTGCTGATGAAAGTCCTGGCTCCGATTAAAGCAAAACTGTTTGGAGGCTGATTGAGCCTAACCTGTTCCGTCAAAACTTGGCCAGGACCGCATCCGATTCCGGAGATTCCAGCACAACACGTGATTCCGCATCGGTGATGCCCAGCGATAGCAGCTTTTGAATGACGTATTGCCGTCGTTCCTGATCGAGCTTTCCGGATTCTTCAGGCGATCGTTGCGACACAACTCGCAGCGCGGCGGTCGGTCCGGAGGACTCAATCACCAATTGATGCGGTGATTCACGCAGGACCGAGGCAATACGTTGCAGCTGGTCCTCACCCTCCAGGCTCAGTTCCGGAGAATGCGTCACAAATCGATACTCTGGAATCACCAGATCTTTTGATTGCGCTATGGTTTGTGTCTGTTTTTTGGCATCTTCTGAAGGACGCGACCAAGCGAGTCGCGGGGCGGGCGGTGATCGCAAATCCGCCGCCTGTTCGCCAGAACTGGCGCAGCCGATCCCCAGACTCAATAGTCCCAACAACCCCGCAGCCGACTTCCAATTCCGGACCATGTTACGTATTCGTCTCCACGTGCCATGTCTGAGATGACATTATTCAATGTCTACCTGGATCCCCCAAGCTTCCCGGACATACGACCTGACTCCGTTGTTGACGGAAGACATCCCAAGTATCGTCCAGTCTGGCAGGAGCGATTGAAACTGCCGCGGCGGCATGGTTAAGTTTACCAATTCTTCGCGTGGTAAGGATTTGCCGCTTCTCCTGAAGCGACCAGGAATTCGACTCCCATCGAGGATTGAATCGGGTATTATGGAATCTTGTTGATATTTTAAGGTACTCTAGAATGAGTGCTCGTTTTCGTGGTGATCCCGTTACTCAATCATCGACTCAGTAATCGCTTGGAGTTTGTGACTCCGGCAATCCTCCTTTTCGGAGCGTGTCTGAATGATCGGTTTCCATCGATCCAATTTGATGTGGGTGGTCTGCAGCAGTCTGGCACTGTTGGGAGCCGGATTGACGGCCGCCGCAGACATCTCACCGGTCTCAACGTCCTGTGATGAAAAAGCTGGGGAAAATGCGTCCCCTTCCTCGAATAGCCCACCACAGAAATACTGGGCGTATCGCCCGGTGGTTCGTCCGGCAGTTCCGCAAGTCAGAAATCGAACTCAGGTGCGGACGCCGATCGATGATTTTATCCTCGCGCCTCTGGAAGCTAGAGGTCTAAACCTGTCGGCTGAGGCCAGCAAAGACGAGTTGTTGCGCCGAGCTAAATTCGATCTGCACGGACTTCCCCCGACCTTGGAAGAGCGTGCTGAGTTTCTAGCGGATGCTGATCCCAAAGCGTTCGAGCGGTTGGTGGATCGCCTGCTGGAAAGCCCTCATTACGGTGAGCGTTGGGGCCGTATGTGGCTGGACGTGGTTCGTTTTGCAGATAGCGCTGGCTACAACGCCGATCCCTTGCGTCCGTTGGCGTACAAGTTCCGAGATTATGTGATCCGCAGTTTCAATCGCGACACACCATTTGATCGATTTGTCCAGGAGCAAATTGCGGGAGACGAACTTTTTCCCGAAAATGCAGATGCTTTGATCGGCGCCGGATTCAATCGATTGCCACCTGACGAAAGTAATGCATCCAACATCCTGCTGGCGCGGCAAGACCAGCTGAATGACCTGACAACGTCAGTGGGGGCCATTTTCCTGGGCCAGTCACTGGGTTGTGCCCAGTGTCACGACCACAAGTTCGACGCGATTACTCAAGAGGATTTCTATCGAATCCAGGCCTTCTTCGCCGGTATTGTTCCCGTTGAGCAGGTCGCGGTGGGAACGGCAGAACAAGTTCAAGATTATCAACGAAAGCTGGCCGCCTGGCTGGCCGAAACCGCTTCGACGCGGCATGAGCTCAAGCAGTTGGAAGTTCAAGCCTACATCAAAGTGAAAGCGGGTGTAGAAAGGCGAATGAAGTTTCCACCCGAAGTGCTGGCTGCACTGGATACGCCGCCCCTCGAGCGGTCTGCCTTGCAGCAGCAATACTGTTTTTTCGCCGAACGTCAGATGGACATTCCCGAGAAAGACATTGAAAAGGAACTGTCTCAGGAACAAAAACAACGCCGGTCGGAATTGAAACGCAAATTGAAACAGTTGGAGGCCCGCAAACCCAAAGCAGCCCAGATGCTCGAGGCCACAACGACGTCAGATGGTCCTGACACGCCCAAGACATTTCGCTTGTCGGGCGGCAGTTATAACAAGCCAAAAGAAGAAGTTCAGCCGGGCTTTCTTTCGGCAATCAGCGATATTTCCGTCGCCACGATTTCGCCCCCCCGCCCTGGTACCACTGGACGGCGGACGGCGTTGGCCCGTTGGCTGACGGATCCTGCGAATCCACTTCCTGCTCGCGTCTTGATGAACCGCTTGTGGCAAGGCCATTTTGGTCATGGCCTGGCTGAGAATGCGAATGATTTCGGCGTGCAGAGTCCGGGCCCGACCCATCCGGAACTCCTGGATTGGTTGGCTGCGGAATTTGTGGCTCAGGGGTGGAGTGTTAAGTCGATGCACCGCCTGATCATGAATTCGGCCGTCTACCGTCAAGCGACGGACAAGCAGGCGAATTCAATTCCGGCAGGTCGAACCGCCGATCCGGGAAACCGCTTGTACTGGCACTTCGATCGGCGGCGTCTCGAAGGCGAAAGTCTGCGGGATGCGATGCTCGCTACGAGTGGATTGCTCGACCCATCGATGGGGGGGCCAGGAGTCCGTCCGGAGCTGCCCGCCAATTTCAAAGGCCGTGATTGGGAAGTGTCGGCAAAGACCAGCGATCGGCTACGCCGCTCAGTCTACATTCAAGTCAAACGCAATCTCCCATATCCATTTTTGCAGACCTTTGATCAGCCCGATACCTTTGAAAGTTGTGCGCGACGCCAGGTGACGACAACTGGCCCACAGGCCCTAACATTGCTCAACAGCGATTCTGTCATTCGGTACGCTCAAGCATTCGCCGGCCGCCTGGTGCTCGAAAATCCGAATGCCACAAATTCCGATATCATTCGGAAAGCCTATGTCTTAGCGTTCTCGCGTGCGCCAAGTCCTGAGGAACTGGCGGCTGCTGAGCAGTTTTTGTCTGTTCAATCGCAAGTGATTCAATCCCGTCTGGAGCTGGCCGAAATCCAAGGGAGCAAAGTTTTGCTACCCGCCCCGTTCCCCAAGTTCCAAAACCCCGCCTTGGGGGCCGCACTGGTTGATTTCTGTCACGCGCTGTTCAACGCCAATGAATTTCTGTATCTGGATTAACGGAAGCCGGGCTCCGCGCTGCAGGTCGACTCAAATGAGAATTACGACGATCTGTAGGACGGACATTCCTGTCCGTCGAGTTCGATCAGACGGACAGGAATGTCCGTCCAACAACATCCCGATACCCCAAGTTCAACACCGTGAATGATCCGAACTTCTTTTGGATTCGGAATCACAAAAGGGTGGGAGCTCTTGCGCCCCCTTGTTTACAGCGTCATTCGTTGCTGAATTCGCCTACAAATGCCGAACCTTCTTGTTTCGGGTGAATCCTCCCGATATCGTGAGAGGCCACGCCGTTTGAATTCTTGATTTCGGACCTGACAGAATGCCCTATTTTCCTGATTTTGATACGTTTTCCCAGTTGGCCAAACAAGGGAATCTGGTTCCCGTCTATCGCCAATTGCTGAGCGATACGCTGACCCCGGTCACGGCCTATTGCCAGATTCAAGGTGGCTCTTGCTCGTTCTTGTTTGAAAGCGTCATCGGAGGCGAACGGATCGGTCGTTATAGCTTCCTCGGAGCCGACCCGTTTCTTCAAATGGAAGCCTTTGGAACGCGTCTGGTCATTACTGATGATCGGGGCAAGGTGGAACGCGAATCGGCCGATCCGCTGCTCGAACTGCAGCAGATGCTGAATCGATACCAGGGCGTTCAAGTACCCGGGCTGCCACGATTTTGCGGTGGCGCTGTGGGTTATGCCGGCTACGACGTCATCCGCTACACCGAACGCCTGCCGAACGCGCCCCCAGATGATCGACATCTCCCTGATCTGTCGTTCGCCTTCTACAACCGCATGGTCATTTTCGATCAGATTCGCAAAACAATCCTCGTTGTCGCTCAGGCTAAAACAGATGCCAATGACCTGCGGGCCGAGTACGACCGGGCATGTCAGCAGGTCGATGACTTATGCCGGCGATTGCAACGCGGGGTCTCAGATCTGCAATTGACTGATATTGCTTTGACCGGGGAAGTCTCTGAGACCTGGAAATCAAATTTCACGCAGCCGGAATTCGAAGCCGCGGTCGAAAAGTGCAAGGAATACATCCGGGCGGGCGACATTTTTCAGGTCGTCTTGAGTCAACGCCTGCAGCGGGAAACGCACGCCCGTCCGTTGGACATTTATCGGGCTCTGCGGGTGGTGAATCCCAGCCCGTTTATGTTCTTCCTGCGGACTCCGCAGGTGCATCTCATTGGCAGTTCGCCCGAAATCATGGTCCGAGTGGAAGATGGTGAGACGACGATCCGTCCGCTGGCGGGGACTCGCAAACGAGGCCGCACCGAGGCCGAGGATCTGGCCCTGGAACACGATCTGCTGAATGATCCCAAAGAACGTGCCGAACACGTCATGCTCGTGGATCTGGCTCGCAACGATGTTGGCCGCGTCGCACAATATGGCAGCGTGGAACTCAGTGATGTCATGAAAGTGGAGCGTTACAGCCACGTGATGCATATCACGTCGAACGTCACGGGGCAGCTTTCTCCCGGCAAGACATCGCTGGATGCTCTGCGTGCGGGACTGCCAGCCGGAACAGTCTCGGGAGCTCCCAAGGTTCGGGCGATGCAGATTATTGACGAGTTGGAGCGGCATCGTCGTGGTCCTTACGCGGGCGCAGTCGGATATTTGGATTACACGGGCAATATGGACACGTGCATCGCTTTGAGAACGCTCGTGATGCAGGGGCAGACCATTTCGGCCCAGGCAGGAGCGGGAATTGTTGCCGACAGCGTTCCCGCCTCGGAGTATCAAGAAACGCTGAATAAAGCGCAGGGAATGCTGAAAGCCATCGAGATTGCCGAAAAGCAGCTATAATCAATCTCCAGAAGATATCCGGGTCCAAAATATCCGGGGTCAGGCACCGCAGATTTCTGAGTTGGCGGGATTCAGTCTTGATCATGCATCCAGAAACGTATCGCCAACTCTGAAATCTGCGGTACCCGACCCCCGATTTGCGATTCATGCCCGACATCGTCCTGACGACCCTGAATGCGAAATACGCCCACAGCGCGTTTGGCCTGCGTTATCTGCTGGCCAATCTGGGGTCGTTGCGCGATCGGGCGACGATCGCGGAATTCGAAATCAGCCAGCGGCCAATCGATATCCTGGAAGTCCTGCTGAGTCTCAATCCGCGGATTATCGGATTGGGTGTCTATATCTGGAATATCGAACCGGCCACTCGTCTGATTGGCGATCTCAAACGCATCCGGCCAGATATCACCGTCATCCTGGGGGGCCCCGAAGTCAGTTATGAAACAGCCGGACAGCCGATAGTGGATCTTGCGGATTATGTGATCACAGGCGAAGCCGACTTCACTTTCACCGACGTCTGCCAGCAACTGATGGCGGGAGAACGCCCCCTCAATAAGATCATTCCCGCGAGTCTGCCGCGATTTGAACAATTGGCTCTGCCCTATCATCTTTATACAGACGAAGACATCGCACACCGGGTGATTTATGTGGAAGCCTCACGCGGTTGCCCATTCACCTGCGAATTCTGCCTCTCTGCACTCTATATACCTGTACGGCAGGCAGGACTGGATGCCTTTCTGCAGGAAATGGACACGCTAATAAAACGCGGCGTGCGGCAATTCAAGTTTGTCGACCGCACGTTCAACCTCAACCTGCATGTCGGCCGAGCGATCCTGGAGTTCTTTCTGGACCGGCAGTCACCCGAACTGTTCTTGCATTTTGAAATGATCCCCGATCGCCTTCCAGATCAGCTGCGAACCATGATCGCCAGGTTTCCTCCGGGAATGCTGCAGTTCGAAGTCGGGATTCAGACATTTAACGAAGTCGTCTGCGACATCATCAGTCGGCGGCAGGACAATGAGAAAGCAGAATCGAATCTGAATTGGCTCCGGGAACACACTGGAGTCCATGTTCATGCCGACTTGATCGTCGGCTTACCAGGAGAAGACGTTACCAGCTTCGCAGCGGGGTTCGATCGTTTAGTGGCCCTGCATCCACAAGAGATTCAAGTCGGAATGCTGAAGCGTTTGCGCGGCACCCCGATCATTCGCCATGATGTCGAGTGGCAGATGCAATACAGCCCGTATTCTCCCTATGAGATACTCTCGACAAAACTGGTCGATTTTTCCTCAATGCAGCGTTTGCGACGCTTCTCCCGCTATTGGGATCTGGTAGCCAACAGCGGGAATTTTATCGAATCGACACCTTTGATTTGGGGCTCCTCGTCACCATTCTGGTCATTCCTGGAATGGTCCGACTGGCTGTTTGAGCAGACTCAGCGTACGAATGGCATTGCACTTTCGCAGCTGTCGGAATTACTGTTCCGATTCCTCACTGAAGTTCACGGAAAAGATCCCGCTGAAATGGCTCAACCACTTTGGCGAGACTACCAGCGAGGCGGCCGGAATGACCGTCCGAGTTATTTGCGAGACTACATCCACGAACCGTTACCTCCACGCAATGTGACATCCAAATCGCTGCCAAAACGTCAGGCACGACATTCGGGAACTCTGGACTGAGATATTTATGCAATGTCACTCAACATCTGTTGCAAGACTTCCTCAGGCAAGTCGAACAACTTGCGGATCGTGGATATTGCCTTGCCGAGTTCCATTTCTCGTTGATTGATTTGCTCAACAAGTTCGATCTTACGTTGCACCAATTCGCGCTCCTCCTGTCGGCCTTCCTCTCGCTGCCTCTCATACCAATTGTTGCGTGAGGCTTCATCGCGAATGGCCTTTTCGCGGGCGTCGTAAAGGATGCGTTCCTGTTCTGTTTGAGCCATGATTTCCAACTCCTTCAACACTTCCTTC
>JAQGHT010000181.1 GCA_028291565.1 Planctomycetaceae bacterium
GATTGCCCTCGCGCAGGTGCCGGTATCGTGGTTCAGTGAGGCTGCCACGAAAAGAAGAGGGAATCCAGTCCGTCAGGATTAGCTCGCGCTGGGAGCAGTCAGCGGGGATTCTATACAATCCGATCGAACACCGGTTTTTCCCGCATGTGGGGCTGGCCTGTCAGCGAAAAGTATTCGATACGCTGGAGACTGTGGTCCAACTGATGCGTCGCACCACAGCCAAGACTGGGCTAATGGCAACGGTAGACGTTATCCGGCGAGCCTACGAGATCGGGCGTAAAGTCGCACAAGACTTTAAGGCCAATATGACAATCCTATTTGACGAACTTAACCCCCAAATGGAACTACAGCGTCGCACCTCAACAGTTCCGACACATATTAATTCGCGGGTCTTTTACACATTTGTTTCCATACGGGGCGTGTCGCATGCACTTCGCGGCACTTCTAATTGTACCTGAGGCTGATCTTGTGGCAATAAATCGAGTTCAAGCCGTGTTTTGGACGTTCTCGATGCTTCAGCCAGTCGTTTGATGGTGAGCAACATCCTGCGTTCCATAATGAAATGGGCCGGTTCCCAGAAAAGTCGGTTAACAAGCCAAGGCAGTAGCCCGCGTGGAAAGCGGCCCCTCAAGCGGGCGATGAGCCGTGTTTGATGTTCGCCGTGCTCATGTAAGACAAAGGCCCAACTCGTGCTCAGACTGGTATCAAGATCGACTTGCCCGCCTTGAATGGGTTGGCCCGTCTTCGCATTGACCGTGCCGCCGATCACCAACGCTCTGTTCGGTTCGAGAACCGCAACTGGAATTCGCGGGAACTGTGGCGTGAACAAGACCCCATCGCCCACTTTCAAGTGTTGCCATTCGGGAACGATCTGGTAGGTGTTCTTCATGTGACAGCCGAAGAGATTCTCCAACCAGGTATAACTGTAAAAGCCAGCTCGGTCCTGACCGAGTTGAATGAGCCAGGGCCAGATCTCTGCCGCGGAGGCTCGAATCGTAATGGCATGCGTCGCCTCACCTTTGGAACCCTGGACCAGATCATCTCCAGGCAGTGTCTCGGCAACCTCAACATCAGTCGCGCCCCAACGCAGGTGCCACGGTCGAATGAGACAGATATAGAGAACCGCCAGACTCAACAAAGTCACCAGGACGAATCCACAAACAATACGCCAATCCACCATGACTCGACTCCAGATGTCCGATGCAGTCGCGTATGTCTTGACCGTGTTTCACGATGGGAAATGCGAGTCAAAGGCAGAATGCGATCAATGCGATTAATTCGAAGCGACGAACGGATATTTTAGAATGAGCAGCGTATCCGCTCAAATACCAATTAGACTGCAGAACCAGTCACTGTGCACCGTTGTCTCCATCGTTGAGACCAGCAGCATTCAGCGAATTCCAATGCTCTTCGGGAAGGTCCAAGATGACTGTTCCTTCAAAGTCAACAAGACTTGCCGAACTGGCCGCGATCGCCAATTGCGTCTTGCAAATCAATAGTGTCTCGGCATCGCCATTCGAGCTCAGATTCATGTAAGTCCAGAACATCCGCGAATGATTTTCCAGTTGTGACCAGTTCAATTCTCGCATCGCGGAATTGAAGAGTTGTACATGGAAGTCTGACGCATCGAATAACTCAACGCCCATCATGACCGGAATCTCTGATCCGTTCAAATCGTCTTGGTTCATGAAATCTGGCATTAGTTCGGTTCGATGATTCGTGATCTCGAAAGTCTGGCCACGGTACGCCAGGCGAAAGGGCTTCGTAGCGGTAAAACGATTTGCAATTGCCATACCGGCGTCTGGTTCGCCGGGATTGATCGCATTAGATCGAGGAAAACAAGAACTGGCGTAACGATTTCGACGATCAAGATTCGGTAAGCACGATGTCTGATGCGTGTCGGATCCGCTCACGAACGACGTAAATCGCACACCAGTTGAAGCCAACGGCCAGAGATGCCACGTGAGCAGAATGACGGAATACGCCAAGGGGCGAGTTATGACCCCGAATCGAGAATCACTTTCTATGGCAGAAAGCTGCTTTTGTCGGCCAACTTTCGAGGCAGATATTCGTCGATGACGAAATTCAAGCCCCATTTGGCGAGGGCCTGTTGTTCTGCGCGGACTCCCATTGTCGTCAATTGTTCGATGGCGGCGATCCATTCCGGGTAGGCGGCGAAAAATGGGTCGTTCTGGATGGCGTCCTGAGCTCGCTTGATATCTGTCTTGGTCAGCGGGTGTGTGGCGTCTTCGAGGTGGTAGTCGTGAATATCGCGTGGAGTGACGCCCAGAAAGCGTGCGTGTGGGACACAGTAGAACTGATTGATGTGGGCCGCGTTGCCCGAACCGGCTTTCAGTGTTCGATAGATATTCGCAAATCCATAAGGGTCACAATCGACAAAACAATAGACCGGCAGGTCTGTGTCGTCCGTCAGACACCGCAGAAAACGACGAGTGGCCCGCGTCGGGACTCCGGCCATCTCGACCAGAATGCAGTTGGCCTTCTTCCAGTACTGATGGTTGTTGAGTCTCTGAAACATGCCTCCTGTCTCAATCGCCAGCACAAACTCGGCATTCGTCCGAAAGCCAAGGTGTTCCACCGCGCGCGGAATGCTGTAGGCACCGGACCCGAGATTGCGGCAGTCCACTTCGATCACATCGCCAGTCTCGGGGTGATGGTCGATGACGGTCAATTCCCCCGCGACGGCACCGCCATGTGAGTCGGCATAATATCGCAATTGCTCTCGCGATAATCCATGCTGGGAGGCCAGGGCTTCGATGTCATCCATGATCGCATCAGACTCGGGCTGATTGTCGAAACGGCAATCGCCCCAGTTCTTACTGACGTAGTAGGCTTCGCGTTTCGTGGCGAAATCGTCCGTTTTCACCATGTCGCGGGAAGCGGCCATCACTCTCAGAGTTTGCGCGAAGGCGCGGATCGTGTTGACGGTCAGTGTGCGGGATTTGTGGGTCGCCCCGAGTTCAAGATATCCCTTTTCAGGATCATAACTGACATTGCTCAAGCCTCGCAGAAGAATGTCGATTGCGGGCAACTCGTCGCGAGCAATTGAGTCTTTCACGCGGTTCGCAATGGCGTCGATGAATGCGAGGGTTCTGGCGTCCAGATCCGTTGGTGGAGCGACATCAACTTTGAGTTTTGAGTGACGTTTCGCCATTACAACCTCCGCTTCTCTTGCAGGACATCGTCCAGTCGTTTGATCACGCGTTCCCGTTCCTCGTCGCTCAACTCGAGGATTTGTTGCAGGGCGATCCCGACGTGTGGCAGATATTTCTCGATGTGGGTCCGCTTGTCGAATTCGTCTTTGACGCGTGCTTCATGATGCAGGTGGATGGCCAGCTTCCGGCCGCAGCATTGCAGAGCGAGCCGAATTTCCTTCACGATTTCCGGATAGGGTGCGATGGCCTCTTTGGCTTCGGAACCATACGGCACCCAGACCGAGGCCATATGGACCAGAATGACCAGCGGCGCATGGGGCAGGGCACCTTTCGCCTGGTCCAGGCCATACGCGTGCCAATTCGTTTGCAGGACCGCTTTCGTGATCGCGCAACCTTCCTGGTCGTACAGCAATGGCACTCGATTCGCAAAACGGAGCAGGAACGCAGGTTCGTCGGGATGGGGTTCCAGTTCCGGCTTGGCGTGTGTCGGTTGCCGGACCGTCTTGTGGATATGTCCGCGTTCATCCAGTTCCAAATGTGCGCCTGCTGCCTGTCCGTACGCGAGGCCGACTTCAATCTGAAAGGCATTGCCGCGGTAGACGGCGGGGCGTCGCGTGAGCACAGTGTAAAAGTTCGCGTCGACTTCTTTGCGTAAACCCTCTTCAAGCTGCTGTTCGCCGATGGGGGCCAGGCAATCAGCACTGGGTGCGGAGACAGGCACCTTTTGAATGGCCCGATACAGCGCCTGCGACTGCAGGTGCGCGATTCGCTTTGGATACGAGCGGGCCGTGAGGTTGTGATGCGATTCCTCAATGATTTTGCCCGCCGTCTTCCGCCCCACCCGAGCGAAATCGTTCTCGAGAAACTGCAGTAACGTGCGACTCTGAGTGTTGCTCAGCATCTGTATGAGTTGGCCGAGTTCAATTCCGCGCGGATGCGGTTTGACATTAACCGGACGGTGAGGCAATTCGACGCTGCTCCGTTGGTGGTCCCATTGCTCGCCATGGGGGCCTTGAAAGTGAAGCGTCACATGCGAGTTCGCGATCGCCGTCTGCTTCAGATACATGCCAATGGAATGGTTGCCCTGCTGATAATTTCCGTCAATCCTCGCTTCAACTCGTGTCCCGTGTGGGCAATCCCAGGCAACGCGTTTTTTCTTATGAATCTCGGGTCGATTTTTCGCCGTATTGATGGAGACAAACAGCTCCGTTGCCGTGGGTTCAGTTTCTACGCGGCTGAGAATGTGCAGAGGTTTGCCGGTCGTGAGCTGGGCATACATTCCGACTGCCGCGATCCCCATTCCCTGCTGGCCGCGCGACTGGCTGAGTTTATAAAACTTCGAACCATATAGAAGTTTGCCGAAGATCCGTCCCAGCTGTTCTTCCACGATTCCCGGTCCGTTGTCTTCCACGGCGATGCGGAGCGAGTCGTCTGTTTGGTTGGAGACTTCAATGCGAATCTCGGGAAGAATCCCCGCCTCTTCGCAGGCATCAAGTGCGTTGTCGACCGCTTCTTTGACCGTAGTGAGTGCGGCTTTTGAGGGCGAGTCAAATCCAAGCAGGTGGCGGTTCTTCAGGAAGAACTCGGACACCGAGATCTCACGCTGCTGGGCCGCCATCGCGTCGGCGATGTCTGGATGGGAATGTTCGTTCGCCATGCCTCAAATTGTCCGTGGTGGTGTTGGATTTGAAACCCCTGAGAGAATAATTTTATCTTATTGGATGAACGTTTGCATGCAAATGCGCATTCGAATCTGCTTCGCATTTCCGCCGAGATTCGATCCCGACTCCGTTGGAGTCTCTTCTCGGACATTCGCTGAAAATGGATGGCCTCGATACGTCGCATCGTTGACCGTTGTGAGGGCTTGATTCAGGTCAGCAGCCAGGTGAGATATGGAACTCAGATCCGCGTCTTGTTCCGCGGGGATAGCGACGCCGTTCGTGGCATTGAATGACAGGCAACCTGAAACGTAAACGAGGACGGAAACGTTTGCCTTCGTTTACGCTTCGGGTTGTTTTAATAAGCCCTTGGTATGTTCAGCGTCTGAAACCGCTTCGATGGCTCGGGGCTGGCAATCTATAGCGCTTTAACCTTGCGTCTGCCGGTGACGTGCCACTGCTTCAGGACTGTACTCGGTCGTGAAGCAGTGCCAACGGGGCGGTGAAAAGCACTGCTTGAACGCCGAGTACAGCGTTAAAGCAGTGGCACGAATCATCGCTGCAAACCGGCACGAACAAAGTTAAACCGCTCTAAATCGCACATCCACACCGCGCATTGTGCTGTTTCGCTCACTCATTCGCTCGGCTTTTCGCGAAAACGCCTGAAACAGCAAATATTTTTGACAAACATTCTTCTTGGCACGATTGATGCGTTTTAGGGCGTTCAGTGAGCAGCAACACAAGACGAATTCGAGATGCGTGATTCTTCGGATGAAGGTCATCATCGGGCCACGTGTAATGGCTTGAGACGGACGTACGCGGCAGGCATCTGCGATTGGCGATTTTGAACGACTATTGCCCAAAATTTCAATATCTGTGCGCGCGACATTGCAACCGATTTTCTGTCTGTGGCTTTTCTTAACAAAGGAGAATTGAAATGAGCACGATTCTGCTGGTGATTTAAATTTTGATACTACTTGGCGCTTTCCCCACTTGGCCTCACAGTAGAAACTGGGGTTATGGCCCGAGCGGCGGACTGGGCTTGATCGTGCTGATTCTGATCATTTTGCTGGTGTTGAGAGTTATTTGACCGATCAGCGCGGAAGCATGGAAAGATATTCAGAAGGGAGCCCAGTCGGCTTGGGACGAAATGGATCAGGCTTTCCAGAAAGCGTCGACCGAGTTCTGATCGGTAAATAGCGGCGTATCATAGCCGCCCGCGTGCTTTGGCTGATTGGAATATCTGTGAACTGTTTCCGCAGGGCGATCGTGTTTGTTGAACCCGGATTCGCCCTTTCGAACTTCGACCGAAGGAACAAGTAGGTGTCAACAATCGCATCTGAGAGAAGTTTCGTCGGAATGGGATCACTCCCGCACGAATCCGGTGTCGCGTTTCGGGTTTGGGCACCCCACGCCGACGCGGTGTTTGTGACGGGCTCGTTTAATGACTGGTCACAGGACAAGCACCCCATGGCGAAGGAGGGGGAAGGCTACTGGTACGCGGACATACTCGGGGCCACTATAGGTGACGAATATCGCTATCGAATCGTGACCGGCGACAAACAACTGCTGCGTATCGATCCTTATGCGCGTCAGGTTACCAGTTCGGTTGGAAATGCCGTGGTCTATGACCCGCACTTTGACTGGGAAGGCGACGATTTTCACCTTCCCGCGGTCAACGAGTTGGTAATTTATGAGATACACCTGGGGACGTTCCATGACAAGGAAGATGGAAAGTCAGACAAATTCGCCGAAGCCGTCCAGAAACTCGATCATTTGCAGCGCTTGGGAGTGAATGTCATTGAAGTGATGCCCCTGGCTCAGTTCGCCGGCGAGTTGTCCTGGGGTTACAACCCGTCCTGCGTTTTCGCCGTGGAAACCAACTACGGCGGTGCGGCCGGGTTCAAGCGGTTTGTCAAAGCGGTACATCAGGCGGGCATGGGAGTGGTTCTGGATGTCGTGTATAACCACTTCGGTCCCAGCGATCTGGACCTGTGGCAGTTTGACGGCTGGAGTGAAAACGGGAAGGGCGGCATCTACTTCTACAACGACTGGCGAGCTGAGACGCCCTGGGGCTCAACCCGGCCAGACTACGGTCGCCAAGAAGTGCGCCAGTTTATTCGCGACAACGCACTCATGTGGCTGGAAGAGTATCACGTTGACGGATTGCGGTTTGATTCGACGCCCTACATCTACCACGTCAGGGGCAGCGGCGATCCCGGAGACGATTTGCCGGACGGTTGGAGTCTCTCACAATGGATCAACCGTGAAGTGCGGCAACGCTACCCCAATCGAATTACAATCGCTGAAGACCTGCACAATAATGACAAGATTACGAAACCAGTAGAGCAGGGTGGCGTCGGCTTTACGGCTCAATGGGGCGCCCGCTTCGTGCATCCTGTAAGGGCCGCTGTGATCACCCCGAATGATGACCAGCGGTCGTTGGACAGCATTCGCGGAGCGATCGAGGGTCGCTACAACGGAGACCCTTTTCAACGCGTCATTTACAGCGAGTCGCACGACGAGGTGGCGAATGGGAAAGCCCGCGTCGCTTCGGAAATCGATCCACATAATCCCGAGAGTTGGTTCGCACAGAAACGCACGACCCTGGCCGCGGCCTTGGTGCTCACTTCACCTGGCATTCCAATGCTGTTTCAGGGACAGGAGTTTCTCGAAGACGGCTGGTTCCAGGATTCCGTGCCGCTCGACTGGCACAAGTCGACGGAGTTTAGCGGACTTGTCCGGATGTATCGTGATTTGATTCACCTTCGCCTCAATCGGTTCAACTCGACGCGAGGTCTTACAGGTTCTGGCCTGAACACGTTCCACCAGAATCAGGCCGACAATATCATGGCCTACCTTCGATGGCACCAGGGCGGACCCGGTGATGACGTGGTCGTGGTCGTAAATCTCTCTCATCTGGCCCACGAGAACTACAAGCTGGGGTTTCCGGTACCAGGCACGTGGCGACTACGGCTGAACAGCGATTGGAGCGGCTACAGCCGCGGCTTTGGAAACCAGGCGTGTTCTGATGTGGTCGCTGGAATCGAACCGAGTGCAGAATCGCAGAAACCAGACGCGGTGCAACGGGATGGTTTTCCTGCTGTGGGAACAATCAGCATTGGACCATACAGCGTTTTGATCTTCTCGCAAGATCGACCAGACGCATGACATTAATTGAAAGATTGGAATGCCGTGCCCCAAACGCCACATCTTGAGAAACATTTCACCTCATCCGAATCAGTCCGGGACATTGTGATCGGCATGTCCGACGGGTTGACCGTGCCGTTTGCTCTCGCTGCAGGTTTATCCGGTGCGGTTGCATCGAGCGGTATCATTGTGACGAGAGAGTTGTGGTCTCCACCCCGGATGGGGCACTCTATGCGGCCGACAGATTATTGCCGTGGGCTGAAGCGCCTGCGACTCCATGAGACCCTACGGCGTCGAACCGTTGCTCGCTTGCTTTCTTCCGCCAATCTCGTCGATCGATCCCATCCGGCGTAACCAGCGGAAGTGCGAGACTAGACCTGCTCGAAAAGATTCGTGTTCCGGGCAACCGATTTCAGCGAGACTGCGGCCTGTGCGGTTGAGCATGCGGTTGTCGTGGCGAAAGCGTTTTGGGCAACCTTACACGTGCTCCATGTGCTGGAAGTGGAAATCCCGGATGCGCTGGAAGGCCTGAACTACCTGCCTCTGAATTACTTCGAAGAAATTGAAAAACGCGCTCCAGAGCAGTTAAAAAAAGTGATTGCTCATGAGATTCGTGAGTCACAACCAGTAAATCTGGTGATACGTCGCGGCGTGCCCTTTCTGGAGATCATTCGGTATGCCCGTGATCAGAAAATCGATCTGATCGTAATGGGGACTCATGGGCGCGGAGCGGTGGCTCATGCCCTGATGGGCAGCGTCGCGGAAAAGGTCGTCAGGAAGAGCCCCTGTCCAGTACTGACGATACGACATCCACAACATCAATTCGTGATGCCCTGATGCCCCGGCACCCGTCCGCTGACGCGTACGGATCGACATTGTGATGACTTCACGGGAGAGAGTATCGTGAAGCATCTTTAGATTTCAGGTATCTCTATTAAGATCGGAAAATGAAAATGCCGCACACTTTTGCCTGGTTGACGACTGGATTAGTGTTGGCCTGCGCCGTCACCGGATTCGGTGATGATCAGACGAAGGCCGCCATGCACGAGAAGAAGAAAGAACATGTTCCGCGCATTACGTCGCATGTGTTTGTAAAACCGATGCCACTCCTGACCGAACATGAAGCGAACGAGGTGTCGTTTGCCGCCGGGAGAATTCTGAAACATGTGTCTCAAGCGCGCACTGCCCTGCAACACAAGAAGCTGGACAAAGCGGAATTACACGTTGATCAGGGCCTGAAACTCGTGTCCATTATCGACGGCTTGCTTCCGCGACAATTGGTGAAGACCGAAATCAAGTCCGGAGACCATGTTTATCTCGACGAGGACCAGTTGGTGTCCCAGTATGCGACGATCTACTCCGAACTGGATCAGGTCGACGTCGTCTCTCCCGTCGTTCAGGCGAAGAAGGACCACGCGCACCAACATCAGGGACAGGACTCGAAAAATACCTCGGCTGGATCGGCAGCGGCATACGTTGTAAGCCATGAGGAACTGCAGTATTCCGCCATCAAGATCGATTTGACTTTGGCGGCGCACAAGTTGACCGAAGCAAAGCGGGACCTTCAGGACAGCAAGCCCCAGCTCGCTGACGACGCATTACAGACAATTCAGACCCGCGGGGTGATCTTTGAGTTCGAGGAAATCGACCTGCCACTCAAAGAGGCTGCTGACAACCTCAAGTTGGCGGAAAGAGAGATGAAACAAGGCCATCGTGAACACGCCAAAGCCGCATTGCACGTCGCCAGTGATCAGCTGAAACTCTATCAAAAGAAGACCGGTGAAAGCCGCAGTGCCGAAGTGCAGGCGTTACACCAGGAAATTGATAAGCTCACCACAGAACTCGAAAAGCCGACGATTACGGAAGCTGATGCGCAGAAGCACGCCTCAAGCATTTCCGAATGGTGGCAACGTTCGACCAGATGGTTCAAGAAAAAATAGTGAGTGAATCGGTGTGGGTACTGATAATTCATGGGCGAAATCCGCACTACGACGGAACGGGTAATTCATTTGCCCGTTCCGTTCGGCTTTAACAGGCGTTTTTTGGCGGGTTGGGTCTTCCGTGAGAAACAGTAAATTCCCGTCAAACCGGTAAGATCGTCGGAGCGCGCTTGGCTCGTGAGCCTTAAGAGTGCGGTTGACTGCGATCCTTCTTGACAAGCAAAGCAATCAGATGGCAATCGATCCCGTTTGCGGCATGATGGTTGATGAATCCACGGCTCGAAGAGCCAATGTTGACGGACGGACATACTATTTCTGCAGTGAGCATTGCCGGCAAGAGTTTCGCTCCACCAACGAACGGCACGAACGGCCGATTGCAGTCATTGATCCGAACGCGATTTACACCTGTCCTATGCATCCGGAGATCCAACAGCATGGCCCCGGGTTCTGCCCGAAGTGTGGAATGAATCTGGAACCGCAGATGGTCCGGTTAGACACGCCGGAAGACGATCCAGAACTACGGAACATCACTCGTCGATTTTGGGTCGCAATCGTGCTCACTGTTCCGTTGCTATTGCTCGCGATGTTGCCAATGGCAGGAGTTCCGGTCGACCATTTTCTGGGAACAAGATTATCTTCCTGGCTGCAATTTCTCATTGCCACACCTGTGGTTCTCTGGTGCGGATGGCCCTTCTTCGAACGCGGATGGCAGTCCGTTGTCACCCGGAATCTCAACATGTTCACGCTGATCTCAATCGGAACCGGTGCAGCGTATCTCTACAGTGTCAGCGTCATAGCATTTCCCAATCTGTTCCCTGGCAACGTCTATCACCACGGCACCCTGGAAGTCTATTTCGAGGCGGCTGCGGTCATTGTCACCTTGGTCCTATTGGGACAGGTGCTCGAATTGCGAGCCAGGCGTCGCACTGGAGCCGCAATTCGGGAGTTACTGTCATTGGTCCCTCCAACTGCTCGTATTGTCCAGGACGGTCAAGAACGCGAGGTACCGGTCGCAGAAGTCCGTGAACGCGATTTGGTGCGCGTGCGTCCTGGCGAGAAGATCCCGGTGGACGGCAAGCTGATTGAAGGCCAGAGTACGGTCGATGAATCGATGATGACCGGAGAGCCCATTGCTGTCGAAAAACGGACGGGCGATCCGGTGATCGGGGGGACCGTGAATCAGAATGGCTCATTTTTGATGGTTGCCGAGAAGGTCGGGGAACAGACGGTCCTGTCTCAGATTGTGAATTTGGTGGCCAAAGCCCAACGCAGTCGTGCGCCGATTCAGAAAACGGCCGATGTCGTTGCGGGATATTTTGTGCCTGCCGTCGTGGGAATCGCCATTCTCACATTCTTGGTCTGGGCCATTGCGGCACCCCAATCCCCCGCGCTTCCCTGGGCGTTCGCGAATGCAGTCGCCGTGCTGATTATTGCGTGCCCGTGCGCCCTGGGACTGGCAACTCCGATGTCAATCATGGTCGGAATTGGCCGTGGAGCGATGGAAGGTATCCTGATCAGAAACGCCGAAGTGATTGAAGTTCTGCAACAGGTCGATACCGTGGTGGTTGACAAGACCGGCACATTGACTGAAGGTCGGCCGAAAATCACGGAATGCCTGGTCACTCAGCCGTTCACAGAGGATGAACTACTGCGTCTCGCCGCCGGTGTCGAGCAGAATAGCGAGCACCCCCTGGCACAGGCGATTGTCGCCGGAGCCAAAGCACGCGGACTGACAATTCCGCCCGGGGATGAGTTCCACTCTTTCCCGGGCGCCGGAGTCCGCGCTAAAGCTGATGGAAAGGAGATCCTGATTGGAAATCGCTCTCTCCTGACAAGTCACAATGTGAACATCTTGGCCGAATTCGATGCCCGAGCCGAAGTCTTGCAGCAACAAGGTTGTGCTGTCATGTATGTCGCAGCAGATCTGCAGTTCGCAGGGCTTATCGCCGTTGCGGACCCGATCAAGAAGTCAACGGAGCAGGCAGTCCGCGATCTCCAGGAACTCGGGATGCGGATCATCATGTTAACTGGCGACAACGAAACGACGGCCAGGACAGTTGCAAATCAATTAAGGATTGATGAGTTTCAAGCCGGCCTCCGGCCAGAAGTCAAGCATGGGCGAATCAAAGCGTTGCGCGCCATGGGACGCTGCGTTGTCATGGCAGGAGACGGAATTAATGACGCTCCCGCACTGGCCGAGGCGGATGTCGGAATTGCGATGGGAACGGGCACCGACATCGCAATCGAGTCCGCAGGAATTACTTTGATAAAGGGAGATCTCCGAGGAATTGTCAAGGCGATCAAGCTGAGTCGTCTCACGATGCAGAATATCCGGCAGAACCTGTTTTTTGCGTTCGTTTACAACGCTTTGGGCGTGCCAATTGCGGCCGGAGTGCTCTATCCACTTTCTGAAAATCTTCTGCTCAACCCAATGCTCGCAGCAACCTTGATGAGTTTCAGTTCGGTGTCGGTTGTAATGAACGCTCTAAGACTCAGGACTATCCGACTGACGTGACGAAGTTATCATCAATGGCAGCATTCGCTCGATCAATTCGACTTCCATCATCACGGAGCGCCACCCACATCGTCACTTTGCCGCATTCGCCATTTTTGGAGAGAGTGCGATGTTGGAAACGCGTGATCAATTCCGTTCCTTGCTGACTGATTTTGGTCGTTGTAATTCGTATCTGAGGACGAATTCATTTGGGGGCGACATGCTCAACCGGCGGGCGCCCTTCGACGCAAATCCAATCGGTGCCCGATGGAAATTCTTGAGTGTATTGATCGACCACTCCCGAAGGCCAGCGAATCGTCAGCTTGGTGATTCGATCTGCTGAGCCCAACCCGAGTATCATCCGGCGATCGTTCGACGCATAATAGCCATCGCCCCCGACCAGTTGTTGCCAGTGGCGACTGTTGATTGTATCAGCTTCCACTGTCGCTCCTATCGCATCGCGACTGGATTGGACACCGTGCAAACTGAGTCCCACCCAGTGTCCAACCGATGTCGATTCATTACGCACCAAGGCCAACGGCGCGTCGAGGTGCGACACGGCAAAGTCCGCTCGTCCATCCCGATTCCAGTCCAACCGAGTCAAGCCTCGCGCCAAGTATTTGCCCTTGAAATAGCTTCCCAGTTGTTCGGCATGCAGTTCGGAGAATTGGCCGCCACCCAGGTTGTGAAAGAATTGCGGAGACATTTCGAAAGGAACACCCAAGTCGACGTAGTTGCCTTCATGTCCGTTACCGACCACCAGGTCGAGTTTTCCATCCAGGTCGGCATCGAGGAACTGCGTCCCGAAACCGAGTTGGTTTATGCTAGGCTCATAGAGTTTTGCTGCACGTGTCGCATCTGTAAACAAATTGGGTTCCGTTTGAAGGTACAGCGTACTGCCTTCGTGATAGTAATTCGTGACCAGAAGATCGAGCAGTCGATTACCATCGACATCTCCGGCTGCGACACCCATCGACGCCTGGGATCGGCCAGCCTCATTCAATGCCAGGCCCGCCGCCAAGGCTTGTTCACTAAACTCGGGCTTCCGGCCCGGTCCGGCGGTTTGATTGACGAAATAGAAATTCGGCTCCGCATCATTGGCGATGAAGATGTGAGGTTTGCCAGCTCCATCGAAGTCGGCAATCACGATTCCCAGTCCGCGCCCCCCTGTCTTAACCGCGACCGTGTCGCTGACGTCTTCGAACTGGCCATTTCCCAGGTTCAGAAACAGTCGGTCAATTGCGGGCGGATGGACGATAGGCTTACAGGAACGCGGAATGCCATTTGAGTCGTGACAAATGAGGGAATAGACGTTGTCCCCGCCGAGATACCCGACGGCAAACAGATCGGGCAGGCCGTCTTGATTCAAGTCGCACATCGCGCAGCTCGTTGTCCACTCGTCCCCGGCAACTCCTGCAGTCGTGGTGATTTCAGTGAACGTACCGTCTCCCTGATTTTGAAAGAGGACGTTGGGCCCGGCATTGCCGATGTAGAGGTCGGGAAATCCATCATTGTCAAAATCGCCGGCTGTACCCCCCTGGCTGAAGCCCCATTCATTCAATCGTGCGGCGGTGCTGACATCTAGGAATTGATGTCCGTTCCGATTTCGGAACAGTTTGTCCAGATGTTTCATTCGAGAGGGATCGGGCGGCCATTGACAGCCCTGCGTAGCATAGATGTCGGGCCAGCCGTCCAAGTCATAGTCGAGTGCGAGAACTCCGCCTCCCATTGATTCCTGCATCCGCATCGCCGTCTGCTGCGGGTCATGATCGTTGAAGTACCGGAATTCGATGCCAAGTTCGACCGACGCATTCGTGAAGCGAATCCCCGCCCCATTTGTTGAGCCCGTATTTGAAACAATCTGGTGCTGGTCTGCCGCACTCAGTAAGAGGCTGGCTGGTGGTGTATATGCGCTCCGCAATGCCACGGTACTGGGATTTGCCTCGGGAATGGTTTGCGGGAGGTCCGGACGAATTCGTGCTCGAACGCGCTCCAGGTCCATCTTCGCGGTCTGACCCGGACTCAAACTGACGAGGTAACCATACCAGCCCTGAGCTTCCCACAACCGGCCCAGAGACTCCGTTGCCTTCGCAGCCCCTTCAATGTGTTCCAGATTTGTGCGCTCATTGGCAATGATCTCCAGCGAGACCTGAAGTTCATCCAGTGCCCGTACGCGGTCCAGAAAGGGACCCGCGGCGGACTTCTTCCCAAGCTGAATTAAGAGCTGTCCTGCCTGGTAGACGGCCGAACGTTGATTTGGATCGCGAGCGATGGCCTGCAGGTAGCACCCCAGTGCTCCCTGTTTATCTCCCCGGGCTCGCAACCAATCAGCGAAAGCGGTCCAGACACCTGGGTGCTCCCGAGTAGTATTTGCAAGGCTGTCGCGCCATTGGACGAATTCGGCGTCAGCATGACGTCGCGCGAGCTGAGACCCCAATCGCGCCTGGACTTCACCCAGTTCCGGATCGGCCTCGCGCGCCTGTGCCAGGAGTATTTCAGCCTCGGCAGATCGATCGGCATTCAGTGCGAGCACCGCCTGGGCCAAACTTCGTCGGGCTTCGTCCAGACGAGTCCCCTGCCAATGTTCGATTTGAGGCCGCATCGATTCATTCAATAGAGATTCCGGCCGACCGCTGATCAATAACTGCTCGAACGGATATTGAACCTGCCGCAGGCCCCAGGCCAGATGT
>JAQGHT010000225.1 GCA_028291565.1 Planctomycetaceae bacterium
GCGCGGAAGACCCGTTGGATGGCACGATCGTCGCCGTCAAAGTTCTAAGAACGGATATGGCCCGAAAAGTCGATGTACTGAAGCGATTTCACCGCGAGGCTCTGCTACTGGCCGAAATTCGTAATCCTCATGTCGCGAATCTGCTTGAGATTAATAACGATGGCGACGTTCATTTCATCGTGCTGGAATTCGTCGATGGAAGCGATCTGCTGCACTACCTTCAGCAACACGGACACTTGAGTGAGCGCGCGGCGGCGTCCGTGACTGCAGATGTCGCTCGAGCTTTGTGCGACGCTCACGAGCACGGCATCGTGCACCGTGACTTAAAGCCGGAAAACATCCTGATTCAGCGAGAAAGCAGCACCGGAACGAGCGGAATTCCAACCGAGTTTCCGCGTGTCAAGCTGACCGACTTCGGACTTGCGCGGCACATCCATGAGTCTGAGTCCATGAATGTGACGAGCGCCGGATCCGTCTTAGGAACGCCGTTGTACCTGGCACCGGAGCAATGCACGGGCAGCACGGATGTTGATGTTCGCGCGGATGTCTATTCCCTGGGGGCAACGCTATTTCATACGCTCATTGGGCGACCGCCATTCGAAGCGGACAGCGTGATCGGCCTGATCAGCAAACATGTCAACGAACTGGCCCCTCGAGTCCGTTCGCTCAGTCCGGAATTATCCGAGGCCATCGACGAAATCGTCGCCAAGTGCCTGCAGAAAAGCCCGAGTTCGCGCTATCAGAATGCAGGAGAATTGCTGCGAGATCTGGAACGGTTACTGCGAGGCGAACCAACCAACATCCACGCTCATCCACGACTTCCGGACGCGAATCTCAAAGATGTTCTCACGTTCGACTTCAGCTGGAAACTCAATAACTCTCCGGAAGCCCTGTGGCCGCATGTCTCGAACACCGAGCGGCTCAATCGAGCGATCGGACTGCCTGCGGTCGATTACTCAACTCAAGCCGCGCTGACGGGCGGCAGTCAGCGATACGGTCAATTTCGAAAACTGGGCGTAATGATCGGCTGGCAGGAGCATCCTTTCGAGTGGGTCGAAGGCCGGAGGATGGCGGTGTTCCGGGAGTTCAATGCAGGACCTTGGAAGTGGTTCACGAGTGTTGTGGAGCTGACTCCGCGCGGTGATGGCGGCACCGAGCTTTCCCACCGCATTCGGATTCTCCCCGCCAATTTTATTGGCAATACCGCGGGTAAGATCATGGGGCTGCAAACTCGCAAGTCACTGGAACAGGTCTATCGCCGCATCGACGCAGTATTGACTGGTGAATTAGGTTCCCTCGCCGATCCATTTGAGCGCGCTCACAATCTTTCAGCGGATGGCATTCGCAAACTCGACCAACGATTGCAGAAAGTCACTCGGAGTGGAGTGGAACTTTTCGTCATCGAGCGGTTTCGCGAATTTCTCATGGAAGCTCCCCTGCAGGAGCTCGCCCGCATTCGTCCTCTGGCACTTGCCAAACGGCTCTCTGTGGATGAGAAGCAGCTCGTGACCGTGTGTTTGATCGGGGCGCGCGAAGGGTTGCTGACGATGCTGTGGGATATCGTCTGTCCAATCTGCCGGATTCCGTCTCAGATTCAGGACTCGCTGAAGTCGATCCAGGATCATGGCCATTGTGTGGCTTGTCAATCAGATTTCGAACTCGATTTCGCCAACTCAATCGAAATGATCTTCCGTATCGCAACGGATATTCAGACGACGGATACCGGAGTCTTCTGTATCGGCGGCCCGGCCCATTCGCCCCATGTCGCGGCCCAGGTACGTCTGGCCCCCGCTGAGCGATTTGAGTTGGACCTGACATTGACGGACGGAACCTATCTTGTTCGCGGACCGCAGCTGTCCTACACCATACCCTTCCGAGTCGCACCGCGCGCCACGGAATCGCGCTGGGAGCTCACGCTGTCCCGCGGTCCGCAAGTCAACCTTCCCAGCGAACTGCGAACGGGACGGCAGTTGTTTGTGTTCGTCAATGACACGGCACATGAAGTTGTCATCCGGATTGAGCGCACGGTCAGTCGCGGAGACGCCTTGACTGCGGCGCGAGCCGCCGCCACGCCATTGTTTCGTGAGCTCTTTCCCGGTGAATGCCTCGCCCCGGATCAACTCGTGCGAGTCGAACAGGTGACGCTGTTGTTTACGCGGTTGGACGGAGCCGACCAGCTCTACTTTGAAATGGGAGATGCATCCGGCTTTGCTCGCCTGCACGAACACTTTCGCGCTCTCGACACGCTGATTCGCCGCGAAGGAGGTTCATTGATCAAAACAGTTGGTGACGGTAGTCTGGCGGTGTTCACGGACCCCGTAATGGCAGTCCGCGCGGCACTCGCAATGTGGAAACTTGCGGAACCTCAGCTCCGCATCGCCGTGCATCAAGGCCCAGCCATGGTCGCGACGATCAACGATCATCTCGACTATTTCGGCTCCACAATCAGTACCACGGCCCAGTTACTGAATTGTTCACGGAAGTCCCCGGCTGGCGCCAACGCCTGTCTGTGGATTACAAATGCCATTTCTCGGAACCCGCAAGTCATGGCGACGATTGCTGAAACCCATCCCGACGCCGTTTTGCTGGCGATCCCGGATTCGATCGGAAATCCCCGCGAAGGTCTCTTCGCCCACGAACTACAAGACATGCGATCGATTAATGCCTCGTCCGCAGAATCTGGTGCGCTTCAACCTGGTTCGAGTTGAGTATTCGGAATGTTCGATCGGGTGACACAAAGAAGAATTCAGATCGGTACAGTATTCAAAGATCCCAACATCACCGGGTGTCTCGAGCATCGATTCGAGAGTGATCGTAAGGATGACGAATTCGAAGATTCAGACAGTTTACAGCAGCGAGCCAGCCTGAAGCATTGTTGCCGGAAGTTCGCAGGATGAATCAATCAATGCCGATCCGCCCACTCATTTCACACGCCGCAAAGTCATTGAGCCTGCCACTTCTGGCGAAGGAACTGCTCGAGCTATCCGCCCGTCCTCGGACCTATCTGATCCGGGCACTGTATGCGGTTGGGTTGTTGGTGATCGGACTGGGGGTCCTCGATTCCCATTTGCCGAGAAACTCGTCATCGCCATTGAATATGTTGGGAGCCGGATCGAAAATTCTTGCGAACCTGGGGTTCGTGCAGACTTATGGACTACTGCTCGTGTTGCCGGTTCTGGCTTGCGGAACGCTGACCACGGAAAAGGAACGGCAGACGCTGGATCTGTTGCTGATTACAAAACTCGGGCCAGGAACGATCATTCTCGAAAAGTTTCTCAGCCAGCTGATACAGGCATTGAACTTCGTACTGATTTCGTCACCGATCCTTGCGTTCTGTTATTCGCTGGGTGGCGTCGATGTGAACGATCTTGTTGCACACCTGCTAAGTCTGGTCCTGACCGCCATTCAATTGACCGCCATCGGCACCATGTGCTCGGCCTGTTTTCGAACAACAGCACAAGCTTTGGTCGTAACATATTCTTGCATAGGTCTCATAATCCTGATTGCTGACGCTTTTTTACACTTTGAAATCTTCTTGGGATTTTCGTCAAATCTGAACCGTGTCATAACAGATATTGGACGCTGGAATTTAAAGGTCGAATTTGACCTGTCAACTCCGGCAGCGTTGTTGTCGACGATTGTTTCCGTCGTGTTGTTCAGTGGCCCATCGCTGCTGATCAGCGCCACTTGTTTGCTAATCGGACGAAAGTTTCTACAAGTCGCCCGATACCGCGAAGTGATTGAATCCTTTAATAAAGAACTGGCCGGTACGACATCACGCAAACGAAAGTCTGCTCGTCGTTTTTTCCGGGAGGAATTCGACGTTCCGAATGACAATCCAATCAGTTGGCGAGAAGGGCCCCCGGGATTCGAATTGAGGGAGTGGTGGAAGAGTGCCGGTTGCGCCACGAGTTTGCTGACGGGATTTCTTCTAGCGATGACATTTTCCGCAACGCCATGGTTTGCAATCCCGTTCCTCAACATCATTTCATTTCTGTCCTGGTTTGTTTTGACACTTTGGATCTGCATCGCCGGGTCGAGCTTGATCATCCGAGAACGAACGGAACAGACGCTGGATGTCCTGCTGACGACACCAATGACCAGTGTGGATATTGTGGACCAGAAGATGTTGAGTGTCAGACGTATCATCTGGTTGGGCCGCCTGGGATTAGCCGGCTGCGCGTTCTGTCACCTGGTTGTGAATTGGGACGTCTCGTATCTGATAAACTCAGCAATCATGATCTGGCTTTACCCAGAACTTTGCATCTGGCAAGCGCTGGTCTGTGGTTTGTCGACGAAGAATTCGTCCTGGGCCATTTTGAAAACGATACTGTTGATTGCGGCCAGATGTATTGTTCCCCTTTTCCTTGCGGCCACCCTCGCGCCGTCATTTCAGGTTAATACATTTTATGAATCCGACTTCCTGGCCTTTCTGGCATGTTTCAGTCCACTCACTCTCTTGGCAATGGCTGATCAGTTTGTGAATAATAATCGGATCTCTCATCTGATATTTACAGTCCCGTTTGTAACGCTTGTTGTCAATGGACTATCGCTGGTCTATCTGGAGCGGAAGGCCAGGAGTATTGGAAGACGAGTCCTCGGGCGAATGAGCGAACAGAAATCTTGAATTGACGCGTTTTGAAAACCCATCCCAGAGTAGAAATCGTGCAGACGTGACAGGGCTTCCAGGTAAAGACCTACGGCAGTTTAATGGGACCGACAAGACAAATCGGTCCCATAAGTCGTATTCGTCCCATTAGTCACATTCCGCACAAGCCAGAGGCTTATGCTACGACAAAGGACTGCGCCTACGAAAGAAGCTCGCGAACTGGGGCATGTTGATCCACGAGATACTGCGGCCGCCCGTTGAGGTCTGAGAGTTGCGTGGTCGCGGGATCGATGCCTAATTGTTGATAGAATGTCGCAAACAATTCGCGGAAATGGACTGGGCGGTCGGTCGCGTGTTCGCCCAGACGATTGGTGGCACCGATCACCTGGCCTCCCTTCAAACCGCCGCCAAACATGAATGCGCTGCCCACCTGTGGCCAGTGATCCCGGCCACCATTGCTGTTATTGATCCGCGGAGTCCGTCCAAACTCGCCCCAGACCACGACCATTACGTCGTCGAACAAATCACGAGCAGTCAGGTCCTCGATCAAGGCACTCAGGCCGACATCCATCTTAGGGAGTTGGGGCCGCAATGTCGTAAAGTTGTCGGTGTGAGTGTCCCAGCCTCCCCATTGCATGCTTACACAACGAATGCCTGCTTCGATCAAGCGTCGTGCCAACAGGAACCGTTCATTGTGCGTCGCCATCAGCCGGCCGCGATCATTATCAGCGGGATTCTCTCCTTTGTAGCGCGCGATCAATCGGGGATCTTCCTTTTGGAGATTCAACGCCGAAGCGACTTTGCCGCTCGTGAGCACATCGAACGCACGTTGCGTGAACGTGTCGATGGAGTTCATTTTTTCCGTCAAATGTGCATGCTGTTCGAGGCGGTCCAGACCTCGTCGCAGACGAACTCGTTCATTCAGACGTTCGCGGGAAAGGGTGTGATGCATCCGCAAATTGGCAGCTCCATCACCGTAGGGATCCGGCCAATAGGCACTCTGACTCGCCCCGAGAAAACCGGGCATTCCATCACGTGTGGTGAAATCGACGTAGGGCGGCGCCATGCCGTCCAGA
>JAQGHT010000265.1 GCA_028291565.1 Planctomycetaceae bacterium
GCGATGAGTCCGTCGGCAATCAGACCCGTTGCCGTAACACTCACCAAACGAGCCAAGTCCGCCGGTGTGCCAGGCACTTCCACAGGTGCGTAACGACAGCTCGTGCCCCGCATCCAACCGGGACGAACTTCGCCTTCGACCATGACCGACAACTCACGCCCTACAAGCGACGCATGATATCTGGAAGATAAGCGCTGTTCCAGTTCGGTCAGGCGTTCGCAACGTTCTTTCTTCACTTCCGGCGCCACCTGGTCGGAAAAATCCGCAGCGGGCGTTCCTTTGCGAGCACTGAAAGGGAACACATGAATCTTCATGAAGCCAGCCGCTTCACACGTCGCAAGTGTTTCCTGGAATTCAGCTTCCGTCTCACCAGGAAATCCCACAATGACATCAGTTGAGAATGCGGGCTGATCCAGCCGTGACCGGAAAATGTCCAGTTTTTTGAGGAACGCCCCAGTTCGATATCTGCGCCGCATCCTGGCCAGAACGGTATCAGAACCACTCTGCAGTGCAGGATGGAAGTGCGGACACAGATGTTCGCAATTGGCAGCCGCTTCGATGAAATCGTCACCGACTTCGCCCGCTTCAATGCTCGACAAACGCAATCGCCAAGTGCCCGGAATCTGGTCCAGGAGGTCAATCAGATGTCGCAGGCGAAATGGATCACGACCCGTTTTAGCGCGCGTGGCATCCACTCCATAATGCCCCAGATGAATGCCGCAGAGCACGATTTCCTGATAGCCGCGATCGACCAGCCGCCGTACCTCCTCTTCGATTTCCGCCGCCGGTCGGCTGCGCAATTCCGGTCGCACGGAAGGAATAATGCAATAAGTGCAGCGTAGAACGCATCCATCCTGCACTTTGACAAACGCTCGGCGATGCCCGTCGAAACGGCTGATTCCGCTCGGCATCGGCTGCAATCCGATTCGCTGCAGAACGTCGGGCAATTCTCGTTTGTCCGTGACGACCTCAAAGACTGACGGCAAATCGCGAACTGCGGCCGGGTCACGAGTCGCAAAGCAACCCATGACCAGGGTCTGCGTACCAGGATTTTTTTGTGCCAGCTGTCGGATCAGCTGCCGGCCTTTGGAGTCGGCTTCAGCGGTTACGGTGCAGGTATTGACCACGCACAAGTCTGCCGCTTCGTCCTCTGCGGCTTCGCGAAACCCGTTCTGTTCCAGCGCTTCTTTGACCAGCTGGGTCTCGTATTGATTGACCTTGCAACCCAACGTCACCAGTCGGCACGTTCGTTGAGTCATTTGATCCAAGGCCAACATGAGCGGTTCCAATACAATGTGTGATGTAGTTGCCGGCAGGCAAGATTGTCCCGCTAGTATAGACGCGACTGAACGCAAATCAAACAACGGAATTTGGTTGTCACACAGCCTGCAGGTCGCCGCCATTGGCGGCCGTTTAAATCCAACCGATCTGACTGATCCGACCGACCGCTTGACCTCCTCCTGTAAACCGAGCGCAACAGACTGCACAATCTGAAAATCTTGCCTAACCTTGGCGCCGGTGATATTTTCATGTAAATGTTCTTTGATCTGACTGCTCTTGCTGCTACGATGGAACATGCCGCTACGATAAACGTTTGAAGTGCAGCCGCTCAGAAAACCCGCCCAATCGTGCCCTCCAACGAGGAAACCTCACCATGCTCAGCTTCCTGACTGGTCGTGATTCCAACTGCGCGAACCTCGCTCGCCGTGAATTCCTGCAAATCGGAGGCTTGGCCACGCTGGGCTTGGGGCTGCCCGATTATCTGCAGCAACGGGCACTCGCGGAACCAAACCGCCGCAAAGATACAAATGTCATTTTGATTTGGACCCAAGGTGGTACCAGCCATCACGATACGTTCGACCCGAAGCCACAGGCTCCGGTGAGCGTCAAAGGCAGTTACGACGTTATCAATACAGCCGTTCCGGGCGTTCAGTTCACGGAAATCGTGCCCCGGATGGCGAAAGAATTGAACCGTTTCGCCGTGTTGCGTGGCTGGAATCCTCAAAATGGAAGCCACGGTACCGCTGACGCCTGGGTGATGTCGGGACGGCCATTCAATCCCGCAGTCACTTATCCCTGTTATGGTTCCGTAGTCAGCCAGCAATTTGGCTTCAAGACGGCTCTGCCACCCTTCGTGCAATTGGGAAATGCGATCGATCACCGGTTTGGTGGTGGTGTCGCTGGTTATTTGGGAATTGAACACAACCCATTCGAAATCATGGCCGATCCGGCCGCAGCGCAATTCTCGGTTCGCGACATCACACCCCCAGCCGGCATTTCGATGGACCGTGTTTCCCGCCGCAAGCAAATGCTAACGGCAGTTGACGCGTTGCAGAAGAAAGCCGATTTGCAACCGGAAGCTTTCGGAGCCTTGGATGAGCACTATCGGGCCGCGTTGAACATGATCACGGCTCCCGAGACCAAGAAGGCGTTTGAATTGCAGAAAGAAGATCCCAAGTTACGGGACCGCTATGGCATGAACCGGTTTGGCCAGGGCTTGTTATTGTCTCGGCGGCTGATTGAATCTGGCGTGCGATTTGTCACGCTGACAGACGGTGGCTGGGATACGCACGCGAACAATTTCGTCTCGCTGAAGAATAGCTTGATTCCCCGACTGGACCAGGCAATTCCCGAACTGCTGATCGACTTGGAAGAACGCGGCCTGATCGACAACACGCTCGTAGTCTGGGTCACCGACTTCGGCCGCACGCCGAAGATCAATTCTGCCAGCGGACGCGACCATTGGTCGACAGCAGGCTTCGCGATAATGGCCGGAGCTGGAATTCCTGGCGGTTCGGTACTCGGCGTGACTGACGAAGAAGGCGGTCGGCCGATCAAGGACGAGTATCTCTCACAGGACCTGGCAGCAACGATCTACGAAAAGATCGGTATCGAGCACGATATGGTTCTGCACAGCTCGCTCGATGGCCGCCCAATGGTGCTGAACGAAGGCCGGGTCATCAAAGAGTGGATGTAAGGCGACGAGGGGCCGTGAAGATTCTGGCGAACGCGAAAAACAGACCTCAGGGACGAAAACCAAACTGGTTCAAATATCCCTGAGGTCTCTGATATCATTGATGCCCCTTGCAGTCAGGCATTCATCACTTCCCGCGTTTCGGCGCCGCTTCTTTGGGTAGCACCGGCTTAAAGGCCACCATCGATAATGGCGGTAGCTGGATCGAAATGCTTTGAGCACAGCCGTGGAGCGGCACCAGTTCGCTCTGGGTCCCTCCCAGATTTCCCAGATTGCTTCCGCCATAGATCCCGGCGTCGGTGTTGATCACTTCGCCGTAGTAACCTGGCGTCGGCACGCCGACTCGATAGTTAGGACGCGGGACTGGCGTAAAATTGAAGACGCAAACTAACTGGTCTTCCGGGCGATTTCCGCTGCGAACAAACGCGAAGACGCAATTTTGGGTGTCGTCGCATTGCAACCAACGGAACCCATCGCCACGAAAATCGTGTGTGGCAAGATACGATTCTGACTTGTAGATCGCGTTCAAATCGCCGATCAAACGTCGTAACCCGTCATGGAAACGTTGACCGAGCAAGGCCCAATCGAGTTCCCCTTCATGTTGCCATTCGTGCCACTGGCCGATTTCGCCCCCCATGAACAGCAACTTTTTGCCGGGTTGCATGTATTGATAAGCGTACAGCAACCGCAGGTTCGCAAACTTCTGCCAGGGATCACCCGGCATTTGCGACAGCATCGATTTCTTGCCGTGCACCACTTCATCGTGCGAGAGCGCCAGCACGAATTTCTCCGTGAACGCATACACCATCCGGAACGACAGATCGCCCAGATGATGGGCGCGGAACAAGGGATCGCGGCGAAAATATCGCAACGTATCATTCATCCAGCCCATGTCCCACTTCATATTGAAACCCAGTCCGCCGTTATAGACGGGCTGTGACACGCCGGGCCAGGCGGTGGACTCTTCAGCAATGGTCAGGATGCCAGGAAAGGCCCCGTGGGCCATTGTGTTCATATCTTTCAGAAACTGCACCGCTTCCAGATTTTCGCGGCCGCCGTTTCGATTCGGAACCCATTCCCCTTCCTTGCGGGAATAGTCCAGATACAGCATCGAAGCCACCGCGTCGACCCGCAGGCCGTCGATGTGATATTTGTCCAGCCAGAACCGCGCACTCGACAGCAGGAAGTTACGAACTTCGTTGCGGCCATAATTGAAGACCAGGGTCCCCCAATCGGGGTGGTATCCCTGGCGCGGATCTTCGTGCTCATACAGGCACGTGCCATCAAACCGAGCCAGCCCGTGAGCGTCTTTCGGGAAGTGAGCCGGAACCCAGTCGACCAGGACGCCGATTCCGTTTTGATGACAGTGGTCGACGAAATAGCGGAAGTCATCCGGAGCACCAAAGCGACTGGTCGGGGCAAAATAGCCGACCGTCTGATAGCCCCACGAGCCATCATAGGGGTGCTCAGTAACCGGCATGAGCTGCAGGTGGGTATAGCCCATCTCCTGGCAGTAACTGACGAGCTGATGCGCCAATTCGCGGTAGTTCAAGAACAACCGGCCATCCTTAGGCCGTTTCCAGGAGCCCAAATGGACTTCATAGACTGAGACCGGCGCTTCCTGCCAGTTGACCGTCTGGCGCTGTTGCATCCACGACTCGTCTTGCCAGCGGTAGCGTTCGAGATCGTAGACGATAGATGCCGATTTCGGGCGCATTTCCCAATAATAGGCATAAGGATCGGATTTTTCTGTGAACTGGCCCCACTTGTTGACCACGCCAAATTTGTAGGCCATGCCCGGCTGCATTCCCGGAATAAAGCCGTGCCAGATCCCGTCATTGCCTCCATTCAGCCAGAATCGGCCGTGAGTCCAATGGGTATGATCGCATAAGACGGATACTTCGCGGGCATTAGGGGCCCAGACGGCGAAACGGACGCCCGCCTTCCCATCGATCACTTCAAAATGGGCGCCTAATATTTGATACATCTCGGAG
>JAQGHT010000297.1 GCA_028291565.1 Planctomycetaceae bacterium
ATTCGTCCTGGTCGACCACACTCGCCCCACAACCGCCAAGCACCGCTTCGTCGGCCGAGCTTCCGACCGGCACCCGCATCAGATCCTGCGAGTCGACCACGAATCCCGAGCCCCACTGTCAGAATCGATCACCGCCGATCTCTGGGCGCGTCTCAAAGACATGCTCCCGCAATTCGACGCCATCCTGGTCTCCGACTATTTAAAAGGAGTCTGCACCGAACCGCTGTTGCAATCGGTCATCACTGCCGCCAGAGCCAACGGCCAGCAAAAAGTCCTGATCGATCCCGGCCGCACCCCCGACTACAGCCGTTACCGCGGAGCCACCCTGCTAAAACCCAATCGCCTAGAATCAGAATTGGCCGCAGGCCATGTAAGATGGACTTCCAGTCCGTCGAGATCCGACTCCACCGAAACCAATCCACCCCAAAAACCAACAATCAACTCCACCAAGCAAGCCCTCCAGACCGCCCACGACCTCCGCAAAGCCCACAAAGTAGAAACCGTCATCATCACGTTAGACCGCGAAGGCCTGGTTGTCGTCACCCCCACCGAGCAAGTCGAAATCCCCACCGAACCGCGAGCCGTCTACGACATCACCGGAGCCGGAGACATGGTCCTGGCCGCGCTCGGCCTATGTCTGGCGAATGGAGTCAACGTCTTCGACGCCGCCCGCATCGCCAACCTCGCCGCCGGCCTGGAAGTCGAGCGGTTCGGTATCACCCCCGTCACCCGGCAGGAAATCACCGCCGTAGCTGCCACCCAAAGTGTCAGCGCCCCCGCAAACATTCGCCCCAAAGTAAGGGACAAATCCCACAAAAAACTCGTGACGACCGAAGAAGTCACTCAACTCGCCAGTGAATACCGCAATCAAGGCCAGCGAATCGTCTTCACCAACGGCTGTTTCGACCTGCTACACGTGGGCCACGTCAGCTACTTAAAAGAAGCCGCCGCATTAGGCGACATCCTGATCGTAGCGGTTAACAGCGACAACAGTGTCCGCCGTCTAAAAGGCCCCACTCGTCCAATCATTCCCGACCGCGACCGAGCCACCCTGCTGGCCGCATTGGAGTGCGTCGATCACGTCGTGATCTTCGACGCAGACACGCCGGTTTCGCTGTTGCACAAAATCCATCCCGACATCCTGATCAAAGGAGGCACGACGGACGAAATCGTAGGCCGAGAAATCGTCGAAGCCTACGGAGGCCAGGTCCTTCGAGCGGGAACGATCGCAGGACTATCAACAACACAACTGATATCCACTTTGCAAACAGAATCCCAAAGTTCACTGTAGGCGAGTCTCTCCGAGACTCGCAAAAGCGACTCCAAGTAGGACGGACATTCCTGTCCGTCTTCGATGCCGTGGGGCGAATGCACTTATCCGTTTTGTCCGGCTCCGCCGAAGGAAACTCGAGTCCAGTAAAGCATGTTCCGGAATGAGCATACGTGTTCGTCACTCGGAGTCGAGAAGACGGACAAGAATGTCCATCCTACGACTCCATACGCGCCTTGGTGTCATAGCACCCGTAAACGCAACCTCCCATTGGGCCAGAAACCATGGACGAACGCCTGACAAACTGCGAATGCACCCAGCCCGGCTGGTGCGAACGGCATCACTGCGAGAAGAACCGCCACCTGTTCGAAATGTGCCGACGCCTGAAAGCCTGGTTCCGTCTGTGGGAACAAGGTGAAGGCCCCGGCCAACAGCGAAGTCCAACCGCCTATCCTGCGTCGCGTGGGCCCTGCCTGCATCGCGGTGAGGAATTCCGCACTGAAGAGTGCCCGACATGCGGCGGAAATGTCCGCGTCAAAATCTTTTCGTGCCAAGTGCATCAGGAATGCAGTTTATCGTCCCGCTTGACGGCCATAAAAAACTGTCTCGATTGTGCTGACTTCGAAACCGTCTGATTCTTTCCACTCATCAATCCAATCATCGCCTGTCATTCGAAAACGAGGAATCTGCAATGCCAGAAAGCTATCTCAAGTTAGACTGTTGCCCCGGCGTGGGAATGCCCGGAAAGATGAACGCAACGTTAACATTTACTACCTCAGACGAAGGTGAATCGATCATTTGTGTTTCCGGTGGCACGGTGATCGTGTGGGATGGAGGTGGATTTTCCGCACCGAAACCCGATACCAATAATCTCCCCCAAAATCCGCCCCCGCCTCCCCCACCGCCGAACCCACTGACAATCGGCATTGGCTGCAACGGCGGACCGGTCGGGCCACCAGGCGGACCTGGTGGATCCTGGTCCTACAAACTGGGCAATTGCCATGGTAATGGATTACTCTTCTTCTTTTGTGACTCAGCGAGTGGGGGCCAAGGACTCGAAGCGGGCGATTTTAATACGTTCGAGTGTTGCGGTAAGCCGGATACTGGATTTCAGGCCGGAAGTATCGGCGTTTCTGGCGGTATGCCGATCCCGATCGGTGTCCCGATCTGCGCGGTGTGCACAGGCATGTCGAGCGCTCCCGTCAGCTACTTCAGCGGCGAGATGTCACTCGTCTCGACGGATCTGATGAGTAACGGGTTCGGGCTTCCCTGGGGCCAGACCCGCAGTTTCTCCAGCCGCCTTTCCAACAGTGAATCCCTGGGAAATGGCTACAATTGGCAGGTCCGGGAATGGTCTTACCTGGTGCTCCCCTACAATGGCCCGGTGATTGTCATCACCGGCCCCAACTCATCTTTGTGGTTTGATCTGGTCGGCAGCGAGTACGTCGGCCGGTTGGGCATCAAACAGACGCTGACCTATAACTCGATCACGCATCGCTATTATTTGCGGGAACTCAACGGCACGGTCACGGAATACGACGCCGTCACGCAGATGTTCCGCAAGCGAACCGACGCGGCGGGCAATTCGATCCAGGTCGTTTCTCTCAGTTCGAACGCGTCGAATTTCGCCGAAGTCCAACGGACCTACACCTCGGGCGGTAACACCACAGTCGAAAGCTACCATTACGAGTACGACACTTGGACGGGCAATTCGCTGCTGTCGCACGTCACTCTCAGTCGCTCCGTTAATGGCGGCGCCGCGCAGAACGTCTCACGCGCCAATTACACTTATTATGACGGTTCCAACTCCACGATCGGCGCTTATGGCGACCTCAAGACGGCGTCGACACAAAGCTGGCAAGGGGGCCAATGGGTCGATACGGGAACCAGCTACTATCGTTACTACATGTCGCTGCCCTCGTCCAGCAGTAGTTCGTCGTCCTCCTCGTCTTCGTCCAGCTCGGGTTCTGCCGGGTTCCTGCCCGTCCACCTGGTCAGGTTTGTGGTCAATCCCGCTTCCTTCGCCCGGCTGATCGCCGATCCCAACGTCAGCGATCTTTTCACAGCCAGCGACGGGATCATTGCACAATACGCAGATTACTATTTCGAATACAGTGCCGATCGCCGAGTCACCCGCGAGATGATCCAGGGCGGTTCGCGGAGCTTTTCGTTCGACTTTGCGGTGAGCGATTTCACCGACGACTACAACCATTGGAAGACCAGGACGACCGAGACGCTACCGGACGACAGTCTCAACATCATCTATTGTAATTTCGCCGGCCAGACGATTCTGAAAGTGCACCAAGACGGCGACGATCAATGGTGCGACTATTACCGATACGACAGCGATGGAAACCAAATCCTGCATGCCAATCCCTCGGCGATCAGCGGCTACGACGAGAGCTACGCCGATCTGCTGCACAACGTGGACGGCAATTATGAATTCCTGAAGGACCACGAAGGACTGATCGAGACCAACGACATCCATCCGCCCACCGGCTGGGTGACCTCGCAGAAAATCCAGCAAGGCGAATTCGGAACCTGCATCCGCTTGCGAGATTACGAATATACGGCCTTTTATCCCGATGGTGGGGGCAGTTCATCCTCGTCGAGTTCATCTTCTTCAAGTTCCTCAAGTGGTACCGGCGTTTCGCCGGTCTTCTTCCTCACCCAGACGACCGTTTATCCTGAAGACGGCTGCGGTTGCGATTGCAATTCCTCCAGCTCGTCGTCCTCAACATCCAGCTGTCCCGCCGGAAACTGCTGCAGCAACGACGGAACGCGACAGATCATCACGAGTTACAGCCACACATTCTATTCCGGCACAACGCAGATTCAGGAGAAAATCACGACGTTGCCGGCGATCCCCATCGAGCAAAACGGCTCAGGCATCGCGGCCACGAACCGGCAGTATTTCGACATCTACGGAAACTTGATCTGGTCGATGGACGAACGCGGGTTTATAACAGGGATGACGAACAATATCCCAACCGGAGCCTTGGTACAGCAAATTCAAGACGTCGATACGTCCTTGGTCGATGCGCCATCCGGCTGGGTGACTCCGAGCGGCGGAGGCCAACACTTGATCACAGATTATCAAAGCGACGATCAGGGCCGAATGACTCAAAGCCTCGGCCCAACCCACACGATTGACATCGGCGGAACAGCCACCGTGATTCGCCGAGCCAGTTGGATGGTCTATCAAGACGCCGACTTTCAGATATGGTCCGCCCAAGGCTACGCCACCGGAAGCGGTCCCGATTACACTTACACCCTGATCAATCCCGTCTCGATCACACAAAGGGATGCCAGCGGCAAAGTCCTGGAGCCAATCAGCGCCGTCCGAGCATCCACGTCAGGCAAGCTACAAGCCTCTGACAATTTCCCGCAATCGAGCTATTGCCGCTGGACCACGAACCAATACACCGACTGTTGTCTCGCGGCTTCGCAACGGATTTATCACACGATCCCCGCCAGCGGCATCGGAATTCCCGGCAATAACTACGACGAATCAGACTACGGCTATGATGTCATGAAGCGTCAGAACCGCACGGTCACCCCCGGCGGCACAATCACCTACCGCGTCTTCGATACTCGCGGGCAACTCATTGCCATCTACATCGGGACGAACGACACTGGCGCGACTGACGATGATCCGACCGGCGGCGGAGCCACCGGAAACAACATGGTCGTGGTGACTTCACAACAGTTTGACAATGGAGAAGTTGGCGGCGATGGCAATCTGACACTCGTAACGCAACAGGTCGACGGCACCACCGTCCGTCTCACTGCCTACCTCCATGACTGGCGAGACCGCCAAACAGCCATCGACGGGGAAATCGACTTTTATCAAACCGTCTGTTACGACAATCTGGGGCGCGTCGTCAAAACCGATCGTCGCGATACCACGGCCGATGGAAACTTGATCGGCCGCAGCGAAACGAAATACGATGACCAAAACCGTGTTTTCCGGACGATCCGTTACGGGGTCAATCCCACGACGGGAGTCGTCGGCAACTCGTTGGTCGACAACACGTGGTATGACGCCTCCGGTAATACGATCAAAAGCCTGCCCTCCGGAGCGAAACTCTTCACCAAGCCAATCTACGATAGTTTGGGCCGGGTCACAATCACTTATCTCGGATATGATCTGGATGAGACCACCTATGACGAAATCGCGGATGTCTCGGAT
>JAQGHT010000329.1 GCA_028291565.1 Planctomycetaceae bacterium
TGCCGAGAATCAGGTAGACCGGGATGTTCGCTTGATCTAGCCGTCGAAACTGAACTGCTGCGGACAGTGCCGCGTTGAAGTCTTTGACTTCGGTGTCGAATAGATCGCCTGCGACGATTAGAAAATCTACCTGCTCCTCAAGACAGAGAGAAACGAGCCGATCAAGTGCTTGACGGGTCGCGATACGCAGCCGTTCGACAGGTGCGCCTGGGTATAGTGCTAGTCCACGTAACGGACTGTCAAGATGGATGTCGGCGGCGTGTATGAAACGCATCATGCGATGGTCCTTTGTTTAGTTTATCGATACCAACTCGCTATCGGCTCCCACTATGTAGGCGCCCCTGACGTCGTAATGTTTCGACCCTTGTATTGTACCAATGTCTGTCATGCGGCGAGGTCCAAAGGAAACTCCTTAACCGAACTTGTGTTCCGCAGGCGAGCAAGGTATGGCGACGAGCCGATTGCGATGACAAGTCGCATCACGCCTTGCTTCGAGCATCAAGTCGCCTTGATCGTGCCGTCGGCTTTCGATTCAAGGGACGGCATGCATCCCTGGCACCACTCAACGCAGCCCGACCGAATGAAGAAATGGCATCCGCATTGATTTGTCTGATGTACTGACGGGTCAATCGTCGGACGCCTCCAGAAATCGAGAACAACTTGCCACCTTGGTCGTCTCGCTTGATTCAACGATAAGGCGATATGGGCTCCGCATCCGCCCGGACAGAGGAAGCAAGCCCATTTTCGAATGCCAGCATCAGCCACCACGACCAGTTCACGAGGTTTCAGCGATGCAGGGTCTGGAAAGGTTTCTTTCGCTGTTGCGAGTAAGTCAAAACGGAGCACGCCGAGTTGGCGTAACAGTCGGGCAAGCCATTTTCGCATTTCATCACCTGATCAGGTCCAAGAAGGGATCAACGTCAGCCAGACCCCAGTTTGTTGATACGGAGCACACCTGACAGCTCCCAACCTTTGTTACGGCCAGAAAACGCTCATCGCGTACATGAAATCGTCGGTATCGGGTCGGCACCATCCCTTCTGCGCCCTGGAATCCCGTAATTGCGGCGATCATTTCATTGACCGCTACGCACGCCATTTCGGTCGTGAAGGAGACGACGGCTGGTGCAGGGTCACCACCTTCGACGACGTAGGCTTCAAGCTTCTGTTTTTCAAATTCTTGCGGATCGGACCGTTCCAGTGACTCTTCAGCGGCTCGTTTACCGCTCACGATTCCGCCGCAAAGGAGGCAGGGATGGCCAGGACAAAGCGTGGTCACCCGGCCGTTGATATCGTGCCCGCCATTCGATTTCCACGGCATCATTCTGAGGCCAACGTCGATGACGGGAATTCCATAGAAGTACGAAAGTCGATTGAGCGTGATTCGTCCGGAGTGGTCGTCGGTGCAGCCGAAAACGAAATCGCAAGACTTAATGCCGTCCCGAATCGACTCATCGTTCACCCAACCCTTGTGTATGATTACCTGGACACCAAGGCCCGCCGCCTCGATCTCCCGTTTCAGCATCTCGACCTTCGCAATCCGATTCTCAGCATCCGTGCGACGCGCTCCGTGAACTCGGTTGAGGTTCGTGAGTTCGACGAAGTCTTTGTCGATCAAGAGCAGCTGCCCCACACCCAATCTCGCTAGGAGCATGGCCACCGCGCTTCCAGTGCCGCCACAGCCAACTACTGCAACTTTCAAACTGCGAATCGTTGGGTTGAATTGACTTCCAAACAACCGGGCTTGGCGGTCTAAGTGATCGGACGAGGTGCAGGGATCGATACCAGACAGCCATCTGCGAAATCGGCCGCCTACCGACTGGACCGATCGAGCGACTTTGAACGATCCGTCCGGCAGCCAGAGCCGTCCGCAGACCGAGCCATCGCCCCCGAACACAAGACTTACGAGTCCGGCCGTTCCCTTGATCCCGGCGGTTCGAGCGAGCTCTGCTTCATTCGAATCATCTTGCGGAGAGAAGAAGGCGCGGCTGCCCGGATGCGTATGCACGATCCCCGGAATTAGGCCACTTGCCTTCGCAGCGGAGAGCATCCTCATAAAGCCTCGCGTGCTCCAGGTGACGTGGAGTCCGGAAGCTCCAATCTTATCGCTGGGCTCAATCTCTTGGACGCGATGCGAGACGAGACGGAGCCGGGGGCATTCCTCCCATGGATCGGATTCGATTCGCGACACGCCGAAATAGAGATATCCAGCCGCCTCAACGCCTCGGTCAGTGCGAAGCAGAGACGCCAAGCTAGATATATGTGCCTGCAATAGGGTGATATCGAGCGGGGTAGTCACTTCGTAGCCTCCATCGCGTGTAACGCGCGGGCAATCATGGTGTGCAGGCCATCCACACCGGCACGCCACTCGCTGGAATGTCGCGACCAGCGCTGCCAACTCTGACCGTTGAAGGTGTGAGCAGCGTCCGCTTTCGATGGAAACGCGGCTGTGGCCTTCAGCCGAACCCAGGGGAGGAGATAGAACATGTCGGGGCACGCGTCTGGATAGCCAGCTGGCAGGAGAATCAGCAGGTCGGCGGACTCAGCGTCGAACTTGCCCTCGGGCAGCTTCACTCCCTTGAGAATGACCCCCAATTGATCGCCATCCTTGACAACTTCGTGAACCATCTCGTGTTGCTCTAGATAGGCCCGGTCGATAGAAGGCAAGGACACTTTGCCCTCCGTTGTCTCCTTGATCACGGTGATGAATCGCTCTATGCCCGGCTTCGAAAGATCGATGAGATCCGTGTCCGCGATTTCTCGGTCCTGGCCACCACGTACTTCCTGATACACTGCGTATCCCGGCTGAACGTCGGCCAATGTCCGGACCAGTTTGCCGCTGATAATGGGTTTGCCCCAGTTGAGCTGCCGATTGTCGATAGTGAATTTGAAAGTCCGGTCGGTTCGGAAATAGACGAATCGCTCGACTCCCGGAGCACGAAGATCGAACGGCTCATCCAACCGAACATCTTCAAAATCCCCGTTGGCCAAGAGGGCAAAGAGGCTGAACTCTTCGATGGGCCGAACTGCTGCAGCTTCGAGGATTTGCCGCCCAAGTGGAACAGGGTCCGTGAGACGTATTTCCTGAAAACGCAGGCTTTCATCGCTTACAGCGATGCGGAAGGTCTGGACAGCACGCACAGGCTGACCGTCGGCAACTGACACCCCGTTGCCTGGGGATTGCGATAGCTCGTT
>JAQGHT010000364.1 GCA_028291565.1 Planctomycetaceae bacterium
GTCAACGGTTGAGTCTGCAGCTGTTCATTACGCTCCCTCCGGCAGCGGGCATGGACAATGGTGGGATTGGCAATGCGTTAGTTGGAACGTTGCTGATGGTCGGCATCGCGACCATCTTCGGTGTTCCGCTGGGGATTCTGGCCGCCATTTTTCTGGCGGAATTCGGCCCGACCAGTAAGACGGCATCAATGGTCCGTTTCGTGGCCAAGGTCTTGTCTGGACTACCATCGGTTCTGGCGGGCTTGTTCGCGTATGCGGCCATCGTCATGCTGACTGGAAGGTATTCGGCGCTGGCGGGGGGCATCGCCCTGGCGCTCCTGATGCTGCCCACGGTTCTGTTGACTTCCGAGCAGGCAATCAAGATGGTTCCCCAACGCATGCGCGACGCGGCCATCGGCATGGGCTGCACTCAAACACAAGTCGTCTGGTTGATTGTGTTACCGACCGCCCTGCCCGGCATATTGACAGGCGTGATGCTGGCCGTTGCGCGGGCCGCGGGTGAAACAGCTCCCTTGTTATTTGCGGCATTGTTCAGCGATTACTGGCTGACCACAAATCTTATGGAACCAACCCCCTCGCTCGCGGTCCTGATTTTCGACTTCTCAAATTCTCCGTTTAAGAACCAGATCGAGATTGCCTGGGCGGCATCTCTCGTGTTAGTCTTTCTTGTCCTGTTGGCCAATGTGGCCGCGCAGCTGTGGACTGCTCAATCCGCGAAAAGGTAGCATTCTCATGAGTACCGCAGAGTTGACTGCAGCTCCTGTAACGAATGGTCAGGATTCGATTGTGGATGTCAGTCTGAAATCGCTGTTTTATGGCGATTTCAAGGCGGTTCGCGACACGAATCTGTCGATCCGACGAAACACCGTCACCGCCTTTATCGGGCCTTCCGGCTGTGGTAAAAGCACCGTGCTGCGCAGTATCAACCGCATGAACGACCTGATTCGCGGCTTCCGTTTCGAGGGAGAAATCCTTTTCCGCGGTAAGGACGTTTACGGCAAGAAAGTCGATCCCGTAGCGGTGCGTCGTCACATTGGGATGGTGTTCCAGCAACCCAATCCGTTCGCCATGAGCATCTATAATAACGTCGCCTTCGGCCCACGACTGAATGGATACCGTGGCAACATGGACGAAAAGGTGGAAGAAGCATTACAAGGCGCGGCGCTCTGGAACGACGTCAAAGATCAGCTCAAACAAAGCGGGCTGTCGCTGTCGGGCGGCCAGCAGCAGCGGTTGTGTATCGCGCGAGCCATCGCGACGGAGCCGGAAGTCCTGCTGATGGATGAACCGTGTTCGGCGCTCGATCCCATCGCGACACTGAAAATTGAAGAGCTGATGAACGAGTTGAAGAAGAAGTACACGATTGCCATCGTGACGCACAACTTGCAGCAGGCAAAACGCGTCGCCGATTATACCGCCTTCTTGTATGTTGACCGCTCCGAGGGCGGACGAACGGGCTACCTGGTAGAATTTGGGCCGACAGGGGAACTCTTCGAGAACCCCCGTGAAAAGCACACTCAAGATTACATTTCCGGCGCCTTCAGTTGAGCAAACGGTCACATGATCCCACAAGATTCCGCCAGCGATCGTAAAATATTTGATCGCATCCATCGTGACGTTCTGGACAGCTTCGATGAAGAGGTCGAATTAGAGCTCGAAGATTCCGAATCGTTGGGCAGCGCGCAGCCCGAAACTGACGTCGAAAAAACCGCAGCCCGTGAAGAGCGTCGATTCTATTTTCGCGAGATATTCCGCCTGCAGCGGGAACTGATCAAGCTGCAGGATTGGCTGCAACATTCTCAAAACAAGATCGTGATCCTGTTTGAAGGACGTGATGCGGCCGGCAAAGGGAGCGTCATCAAACGGATCACCCAACGGCTGAATCCTCGTGTTTGCCGAGTCGCGGCGTTGCCGGCACCTACCGATCGGGAAAAGACTCAGTGGTACTTTCAACGCTACGTGGCGCATCTGCCCGCCGCCGGTGAAATGGTCCTGTTCGATCGCAGCTGGTACAACCGGGCCGGCGTCGAGCGAGTCATGGGATTCTGCAACGATACCCAGTACGAAGAGTTCTTCCGCTCAGTACCGGAATTCGAACGGATGCTGGTGCGTTCCGGCATTCAGTTGATCAAATATTGGTTCTCAATTACCGACGATGAACAGGAATTCCGATTTCTGTGTCGGACGCGTGATCCACTGAAGCAATGGAAGCTCAGTCCGATGGATCTGGAGTCACGGCGGCGCTGGGAGGACTATACCAAGGCGAAGGAAGTGATGTTGGAGCGAACGCACATTCCTGAAGCGCCGTGGTGGATCGTCCAGGCCGTCGACAAGAAAAAAGCCCGTCTGAACTGCATTCACCATTTGCTGGGGCAAGTCAAATACGAAAATGTCGAGCGACCGGAAATCTCGCTCCCAGCTCGGGTACACCATGCCGAATACCAACGCAGGCCAGTACCAGCGGAGATGATCGTTCCCGAAGTGTACTGAGATCATTCCATCTTGGCTCGCTGCCAGGCAATCTCGGCCCCCAATCGATCAGCTTTTGTCTGGAGTAAATAGGTGCTTGATCCTGCGCCTTTTTCCACCAATTTGATCGCGACCTGTTCCCGTTCCTTGGCGAACTCCCATAACTTTTCCAGAATCGCGACTCGATCCTTCGCGGTATCCGCCTGTTCGAGTTCCGCCTGCAGCAGGTTCAATCGTGCGTGATGGACCTGTTCGATTGACGCCATTGCGTTGCTACGTGCCGCGGTAAGTTCTTCAACGATCTTCGTCAGCACGTCGACGCGCTCTGAGTACAGCTGTTTCAGCTGTGAGTCTTTTGGCTCGGCTGCGGCTAGCTGTGCGTGCGGACTGGACAAAACCCAGAAATACCCGCAACTGACGACCAAGCCAAGCACGAAACCGGCGACCGAAAGTTTTGATGCAGCCATGACGATCTGCTCCGTTCTTGAGAACATTGAGTTACCCAGAGATACCCCAAGCCGCGACGCGATCGCAGCGGATTGCCAACAATCGATCCAACTCCGTTTTGACATTTTCCCTTTTTCATTATAGACGCATCCGCTTCTTGCAATTACGGAACTAAAGCATTCTCGGCTCACGTGTGCATTGGAATGCGGAACGAACGGGGATTCAAACCCTCATTGCCGTGACGCATGACAATTCGGGCGTTTTGACATAAGGGATAGGTGTTGAGAACTGGTTCTAATGCCGTGTAAAGTTGCTCTGCATCCAGCCCGTACAGAAAGATCGCGGTCTCCTTTGGGCCACACCAGGAACCACGGATTTCCCCCAATTCTGGCGACGACAGAAGTCCAATGAGCTCGCCCGCCAGAATATTGATATCGCTGTTTTCGTAGACGCTGTCAGGCAATCCCGTTCCGTCAAGAAACACGGCCAGGCATTCGGTGACGCCGAACTCGAGCGATTTCTCTTCTTCATTTTCAGTGTAACGCAACACGGAACCTTTCGGCGCACCCTGAACATTGAGTACGTCCCGGGTCACTTCCAATCCGCGGTCGAGATCGGTGAGCTGAATCTCGATATCAACGAACTCAATACCGCAGTCATCGGAAAGTTGAGAACCACCGCCACACGTCCC
>JAQGHT010000821.1 GCA_028291565.1 Planctomycetaceae bacterium
CGAGTCCCTTGGTGCCCAGCGGATTGGAATGAGCGTCAGTTTCGTCGATGTAAAATGCGTCGATGAATGGGACATCAGCATGTACCGGCACATGGTAATCCGCGAGATTCGCGTTAATCACGCGCCCGTTATGCAGGTCGCGCAGTGTTTCCTCGAGAAGTGCCATTCCCAGTCCACCGACAATGCCGCCAATTGCCTGGCTATGTGCGGTTTTCGGATTGATGATTCGGCCGGCGGCAAATGCGCTGACGACCCGTGCGATACGAATCGTTCCTAAACTGGGGTCAACTCGGACTTCAACAAAGTGGGCACCAAACGAACGAATCGAGAACTTTTTGGCTTCTTCGCCCGCCTTGCTATCCGTTGTGAGTTCAAACGAGTCTCGATGACGCCGCTGCATGAAGTCCGCATACGATTCACCGCGGGCTGCATCGGCCCTCCAGTGAAAGCGTCCTTTCGAGACCGAAATCTCGTCCTCTTTCGAATTGTGCAGCGGTGATTTCGCATCGTCCTTCAATTGCAACCAGACTTGATGCCGCATCGCCACGGCCGCCTCATAGACTGCGGAGCCGACGCTGGCCATGGTCATCGACCCGCCTTGAACCGGGGACTGCGGCAGGCGTGAATCGCCGAGCCGGAACGTCACCTGTGAGACTTCCAGACCCAGGCCGTCGGCGGCAATCTGCGTCATTGCGGTATAAGTACCCGGTCCAATATCACTCGTGGCCGTTTCAACTTCGGCCGTCCCATCTGCTTTCAGGCGGACGCGAACCGTAGCGGGAAGGCGTTTCCCGGGCCAGGTCGCGGTCGCCATACCGTAGCCCACCAGCTGCCCGTCGGCCTGCATTGATCCCGGCTTCGGCGTACGGCGGTGCCAGCCAAAGCGTTCCCCTGCGGCACGGAAGCATTCTTTCAGGGAATTACTGGACCAGGGCAAATCTTGCGTCTGATCTTGTTCCGCAAAATTCTTCAATCTCAATTCAACAGGATCCAGGTTCAGCGCGACAGCCAGTTCATCCAGTGCCGACTCCAGTGCGAACATGCCCGAGGCTTCCCCGGGTCCTCGCATCGATCCTGGAGTATTCACGTTCATCGCTGCAATGCGATATTGAGTTTTTACATTGGGGCAGGCATAGAGACATTGACTGGGGTGGAGCAGACTTTCGGTGAACTCTTCATAAACCGACGTCTCTGCGACTCCTTGGTGTTCGATCTTTAACAGCGCACCGTCTTTTTTCGCAGTCAGCGAAACTTCCTGTTTTGTATAGGGCCGATAGCCGGGAATGACAAACATTTGTGCCCGGGACACAACCAGCTTGACGGGCCGTTTCACATGCCGTGCCGCCAGGGCCGCCACGAGCACGTGAGGCCAGACACGTAATGCCGAGCCAAACGCGCCGCCGACAAACGGCGAAATAACGCGCACATCCTGCTTGTTCATACCAAACGCGAGCGCCAGTTGTTCCTGAACGTTGTCGACCCATTGAGTCTTGTCGTGTAATATCAGCTGCGTTCCAGACCATTCCGCAACGGTGGAGTGTAACTCCATGGGGTTATGATGTTCGGTCGCGATCAGATACGTCCCCCCAATTGTCACTTCATCGCTGGTCGGCTTCAGAGGAATCGTTCCCCGGTGATAGTCCGGCTGAGACTCTGGTTTTTTGTCGGCTCCCCCAGTTGGCTTTTGAGCCTTTTTCTCAGCCTCAGTGAAGTCTGTCATTCCCGGCTGCACGTGATAGCTGACTCGGACCAGTCGCGCTGCAGAGATTGCTCGTTCCAGAGAATCTGCAATGACGACGGCAATCGGCTGTCCATTGAATCTCACCCGGTCATCCTGCAACGGCGACAATGGTTCGCCCGCCTTGGGATCGACCCCGGGCCGTTCCTTCTGCTGTTGGGAATGCAAGCGCATCGCATTCTGATGCGTGATCACCGCGAGTACTCCGGGTTCCTTCTCGGCCACGCTGGTTTCGATTTTGGCAATCTTGCCGTTGCCAATCGTGCTTGTGACCAATACGCCATAGGCCAGATCGGTGGCACGCCGGTCCGCCGCGTACAGCGCACCGCCCGTGACCTTCAATCGACCATCAATTCGGTCCAGAGGATTGCCAATGGAATTGCCGATCGCGGCTTCGCTGGGATGTGTCATGATCGTCAGACTTTCGGGGCGGTGAGTTCAGTCAGAGTTCGCACGATCGCGCGTCTGGTAAGTTCAATTTTGAAACCGTTATGTTTCTGCGGCTTCGCGTTCTGCAGTGCCACATTGGCGGCCTTCAGATATTCTGCCTCTGACGCGGCCTGCCCCACCAAAGCCGTCTCTGCTTCGGTCGCGCGCCAGGGTTTCGTCGCGACTCCACCCAGTGCCAGCCGTACTCCGGCGATCTTTCCGTTGTGAATCTCCAGAGCCGCCGCAACGGATACCAGCGCGAATTCAAATGAAGCCCGGTCGCGCACTTTGAGATAATGGGAATGGGCATACACGCCGGCGTTTGGCAGCTCGACTGCAACGATCAACTCATTACCCTGCAGCACGTTTTCTTTGGCTGGGTCCGTACCGTAGGCAACATAGAATTCGTTCAGGGGAATCCGCCGCTTGCCTTGCGGTCCGAGTGTTTCGACGACCGCATCGAGACTGCAGAGTGCCACACACATGTCTGATGGATGAGTTGCGATACATTTGTCACTTGTGCCAAGTATCGCATGGCTGCGATTATAGCCTTCCAGTGCGGCGCAACCAGACCCGGGCTGCCGCTTGTTGCAGGACCAGCAGGTATCCCGAAAGTACGTACACCGGGTCCGCTGCAAGAGATTGCCACCGACAGTGGCCATGTTCCTGATCTGCGGCGTCGCGCCGGCGAGCAAAGCTTCAGACAACACGGGATACTTCTGGCGGATCGCTTCGTGATAGGCCAGTTCTGTGTTTCGCACCAGGGCTCCAATGCGTACTCCCGAATCGGTGACCTCGATTTGATTCAAGGGAAGCGAGTTGATATCGACCAGATGTTTTGGCGTTTCCACGTCCAGTTTCATGTAATCCAGAAGATTGGTGCCACCGCCAAGAAATTTTGCGTGCTCGTGTTCAGCGACTTGCTTGACCGCGGCGGCAGCATTATCAACTCGAGCATAGGAAAATAACTCCATTGCGTATTCCCTCCGACACATCGCAGTTCAGAATCGGCGAACCAATACTTTCGAAAGATCTCACTCTTCACACGGGCTTTGCTGCGTGTCTGGCGGTTTGAATGGCCGCCACGATGTTGTTGTAGCAACCACAGCGGCAGACATTCCCGCTCATCAGCTCGCGGATTTCCGAGTCTGTTTTTGCGTGGCCTTCCCGTAGTAATCCGGTCGCCGAGCAGATTTGACCGGGCGTGCAGTATCCGCACTGGAATGCGTCGTGAGCAATGAAGGCCGATTGTAGAGGGCTCAGCTCCTCGCCCTGCGCCAGACCTTCGATGGTCGTAATCGGAACATGCGTGTGCATGACTGCTAGAGTAAGACAGGAATAGACCCGGCGTCCGTCAATCAGGACTGTACAAGCTCCGCACTGACCGTGGTCGCAGCCCTTCTTGGTTCCATACAAACCCAGTCGCTCGCGTAACGCGTCGAGTAATGTGACGCGTGGCTCAAGCTCCAGTTCGTGCACTTTCTCATTAACGCGTAAGCGAACTGGAACCATTCCGCCCGGGACAGTCTGAGGCAAATTGGCCGGCGCACTGTGCGCGGTTTCTGTGCTTACGCCGAGTGCCAGCGCGCTGCTCGCGGCGATAAAAGTTCGGCGTGAAATCGTGCCTTCGCATGCTGCCGCCGGATCAAGCTGACTGCAGACACTGTCAGAACCTGAGAATCCAGAGGATTGTGGCTCGGCTTTTTCGAAAACAGGATTCGTCGCGTCCATCGCTCACCCTCTCGAGAAATTGCTCACAGTTCGGCACTTGTGCCATCCGAATAAGCGGTCAGGTCCTGAAAAGACAGTTCTAGTACGACGATTCAATTTTGAGTCAACAATTGCGGGAACACCAAGAATCACTGCGCACGTCAACCGAGAGTCGACAACTGAAATTTGAGGACCTGCAGTCTCACGGATTGCCTACTTCCCGTGCGATCAATCAACAACGATTCTAGACTCCGGCACAATTCTTAGATCAGTTTGCCGGCCGGTCTCGATCGGTTGCGTCGTACTGTGAAAAACAACGGCCGAGGTGATGGAGCATCCGTTCGAACTCCTTATCCATCACCTCGGCCGATTGTATTGATGGTGCACAGGGGCTGGTTTCTTCGCAGCCGCGTCGCACCGGCATCGTACTATTTGGAAATCTTGCGACTCTTTCGCCCGGCCGCCAAGTATTGCTCACGGGTGGCCGAGGCTTATGTATGAAAAGGCATTTAGTGTGTGTTGCAAGCCACGTTCCAAATTCATGGTTTTTGTTAAGAAGCGAAAAGGCGATGGAATAAGACATGCTCTCCAAAATGAAGCGTATGAAAACGAATCAAAAACGGAGTTGTTTTACTGAAGATTCAGCAGCGACTACAGACAACGTTGACCGCAGAACGTTCAATCTGCTTGCTGCCGCATCAACAGTCGCGTTGTTTCTCCACGGAAGGCCTGACTGCGAACCAGTGACAGGACTAACAGTATGTCTCTCGTGGACTATCGGCACAAACGGCATTTTTCCGCGACTCCCGAACCCCAGGGAGCCCAAGAATCAAAATCCGAGTCGGGATCGCAGTATGTCATTCAAAAGCATGCAGCCAGTCATCTGCATTATGACTTCCGGCTCGAATTGGACGGAACATTGAAAAGCTGGGCCGTGCCTCATGGTCCGTGCCTGGACCCTTCTCAAAAGCGCCTGGCAGTTCAAGTTGAAGATCATCCGGTGGAATACGGCGGATTTGAAGGCACGATTCCCGAAGGCCAATATGGCGGCGGAACGGTGATTATCTGGGATCGAGGGACGTGGCAGCCCATCGGAAATCCTGCCACGGGCCTCCGAGAAGGGAAACTTAAGTTTGTTTTGGATGGTGAAAAGCTGCACGGAGCGTGGAACCTGATCCGGATGAAATTCAAGTCTGGTGGTAAAGAGAGTTGGCTACTGATTAAAGAGAAAGACGACGCTGCGGTCGCAGTTGAAGATTCAGATATTCTCGTCGAACGACCAGAGAGCGTGGTCAGCGGAAAAACCATTGAGGAAGCCGCCGGCGCACAGGTCCAGGCAAAGCATGCAGCCAGTGCTGCTGGAGTGAAGCCAGAATCACGGAACACTGGCCGCTCACAAAATCATCAACGAAATAATTCGTCTGGAGTCCACTCTACCGACAAAAAGACGCGTTCCAGTCCCAACTCGCGGCATTCCAAGTCGAAACCCAAGTCGATGAATTTGCCGGATGCCGTGAAGTCAGATTTTCCGAGAACAATTGAACCGCAGCTGGCGACTTTGGTGGATGTGCCGCCTGAGGGAGCGAACTGGCTGCATGAAGTCAAGTTCGATGGTTATCGCGTGCTGTGTTATCTGGACAATGGCAAAGTCACCCTGTACAGCCGAAATCAACTCGACTGGACAGTCCGGTTTTCCGAACTTGCCGCCGCATTGCGAACGTTACCGGTGCGTCAAGCCGTGTTGGATGGCGAACTCGTTGCCTTATTGCCCGACGGTACTACGAACTTTCAAGAACTGCAAGTGGCGTTGACCACTAACCATACCAATACTTTGAAGTACTATGCCTTCGATCTGTTGTACTTGGATGGATATGACCTGCGGCAGATTCCACTGGAGCTCCGTAAGGAAAAGTTACGGGAATTAATACCGGTTGATCATCCCGATCCACTGCGTTATTCCATCGAATTTGAGGGCACAGGGAAGAACGCCTTTCAGCACGCGGTTGAACTGGGTTTGGAAGGGATTGTCTCCAAACGGAAGGACCGAACCTATCAAGCCGGGCGGAGCGGAGACTGGCAGAAGATCAAGAGTGTCCAGCAGGATGAATTTGTCATCGGTGGCTTTACGGATTCGACATCGTCTCGCAAAAAACTCGGTGCACTGTTGCTTGGCGTGTTTGACGACGCCGGCCATTACACATTTGCAGGAAAGGTGGGGACAGGCTTTTCCGAACAGACATTGCGTGATTTGCACAAAGTCCTGCATCCGCTAGAGCAAAAGGCAAATCCTTTTGCCGGTCAAAACTTAACAGGCACCTTACGCGGTATCCATTGGGTCAGGCCCGAAATTGTGGCGCAAATTGGTTACTCAAATTGGACACGGGATGGCAGGCTGCGGCACCCGACATTCCTGGGGCTTCGCGAAGATAAAGCAGCTTCGGCCGTGCACCGCGATCGTCCCAGAAAAATCGCTCGGGTCGCATCATCTGAACCGGAATCTCAATCCCGTGCCCGAACGGTTCGTGAGAACAATGGTGCCAAATCGAAGAGGGGAGCTACGATGGCATCCGTTCCAACGCAACAGTCAAAAACTTCGAAAGACGAATCCAGGCAAGTTGAACTGACACATCCAGATCGCGTGGTTTATCCCTCGGAATTGATCACCAAACAGGATCTGGCCAACTATTACGCGGCGGTCGCAGCCTGGATCCTGCCGCACGTCGAGAATCGTCCATTGAGCTTGCTGCGTTGTCCCGAGGGTCAGGGAGGGACCTCGTTTTTTCAAAAGCATATGACCAATGCGATGCCTGTTTCAGTCGAACGAATTCTGATTTCCGAAAAGAATAAATCGGACTACTACTTGATGATTCGTGATTTATCGGGTCTCACATCCCTGGTGCAATTCGGTGTCATGGAGATACATCCCTGGGGGTCTCGGGCGGACAATCTGGAACGTCCTGATCGCATGATTTTCGACCTGGATCCTGACCCCTCGATTGCGTGGCGGGAAGTTGTCAAATCGGCAAGGGAATTGAAGCAGCGACTTCAAGATCTCGGGCTGGAGAGTTTCGTCAAGACCACCGGAGGTAAAGGACTACACGTTGTCGTTCCTCTGGCACGACGAAACGAATGGGCCGATTTGAAAGAGTTTTCAAAGGCCATCGCCCAGCAAATGGCAGCGGACAGTCCGGACCGCTTCACAGCAGTCATGAGCAAGGCGGCACGGCACGGAAAAATCTTCGTCGACTATCTGAGAAACGATCGCGGAGCCACCGCGGTTGCACCTTATTCCACCAGAGCTCGAGAGGGTGCGCCGGTTGCAACTCCGCTTTCCTGGGACGAGCTATCAGATAAAGTCAAACCAATCGAGTTAAATCTGAAAACTGTCCCCGATCGATTGGCTTCGCTCCAACAAGATCCGTGGAAAGAGATCAGCTCAATACGTCAATCGCTCACTGCGAAGATGAAAAACAGTGTGGGCTTATAGCCGTGTCCGAGCGACAGCGATTTGACTTTGGATCTTCCGGTGACGTGCCACTGCTTCACGACTGTACTCGGTCGTTCAGCAGTGCTTACGGAGCGGAAAATAGCACTGCTTGAACGCCGGGTAAATCCCCTGCGCGCCGGGAGCAAAGTAGTGACACAACTCATCTCCGCAAACCGAAAACGCAAGGTTTAACAGCTGTATGTCAGCGGTGATTTCGAACTTGCTAACTATGAAGCAGACAAGATCTCGAAGCACCAGTGGGCTGACACCCACCGCTCGCCACGTTGTTTGTCCACGTTCTAAGCCATCTTGTTCGTTTTCTTTTTGCGACTTCGGGATGCGACAGAAGCGACGGCTTTGGAAACGCTGCCTTTAGGCTTCGCGGGGGCTGCCACTGACTTCTTTTTTGACTGAGTCTGTTTCACACTTTGCTTGAGCGCATCAAAGAAATTGATGACATCAGGCTCTTCATCCGTATGTGGCTGCAGAATCTTTTTGCCTTTGACTTTCGTTTCGATGAGCTCTTTCACCCGTTCCATGTAGTCGTCGGCATATTGGGAAATGTCGAATTGACTTTGGGTCATCTGTTCGATCAGTGACGAAGTCAATTTCAATTCCGCTGCAGAAACCGTCGTGTTTCGAATCTCATCCTCGTAACGTGCGGGTTGTCGGACTTCACCTTCATAATGCAACATGTCGAGGACCAGCAGCCGGTCCGCAGGGCGTAAACGAACCAGGTGTTGCTTGCGGCTGATCACCATTTCCCCCACACCGTGTAAATTTTCGGCCGCCAGACAATCGCGGATCAAGGCATAAGGTTTCTCGCCCGCGCGGCCGTCGGGGATCAGGTAGTATGTCTGCCCCGCCGCGTAAAGAGGATCGATGGCTTCCGAATTGACGAAGCAATCGATCGCCAGCGACTTTTCCATTTCCGCCCCCAAAGCATCCAGCTCGTCTTTCCCGAGTATGGCATATTGCCCATGTGCATATTCATAGCCCGAGACGATTTCCTCATTGGCAACCGCGCCGTGAATCGGACAAACTTTCTTGTACTGAATGCGACTTTTGCAGGTCTTATGCAATTGATGCAAGGCAATTTCGGAGCTATTGCTACCCTCCGCGGCAGTAAAGGCTTGGACAGGAATGGATGCCAGACTGATCTTGAGATGTCCTTTCCATGAGGCATGACTGGGCATGATTCGACCTTTCAACAATTGCGTCGACTTCGCGATCTCAGACAAAGCGTTCAAACGCTTCAAAGTCCACGAATCACGTTTGCAGTTGAAAGTGCAATCCTTGTGCCACGTGCTCCTCTAGAAAAATCTGAAGACCTGTCCGCATATTCTCAGAGCAATCCAGTTGTAGCCCGTGACGTTTGGCTTGCAAGGTTGGGGCAGCAGAAAGAGCGGATCAGTCTTTGGCAGTGACTTTGGAATTTTCGAGAGATAAACTTGCGGCTCCTGATGGTTCGCCAACTGAGCGACGCCGTCAATGGCGCCCAGGCTATGTTGCCCACTTCAAGAGCTCCTCAAGCCTCGTCAATGCTTCCAAGGCTCCGATCGGCAGCGGAATCCCGCCGTCAGGCGTGCCTGCTTCACGCGGGTTGACTCGGATTAAAACTTGTGACTGCTCTTCGCATTCCATCCGAACCGTCGGAATGGCCTGGCCAGCACCGAATTCGATGGCTGCGATGCGGCCTCCGGCGGCCTGCTTCAGCCACGTTTGATAGCGGGCATACTGTTCCTCACAGCGTGCGGTCAGCCAGTCATGATCTCCGAACATCAGAATGTTTGGACGGGCGACCCCCTGGCATCGCGGACATTTGGGCGAATCGGATTTCGAGCGGATCGTGTCCAAGTCGATATCAATCTGCAGGTCGTCGGCAGGCCAGATCGATTGCTGACAAAGTTGAGCACATTGCAGATAGTGGATTGAACCGTGCCGTTCCAGAACTCGATATTCAGGAAAGCCCGCTCGTTGAAACTGGCCATCCACGTTGCTGGTGAACACGAAATAGCCCAAGGGAAACCGGTCGGCCCAATGCCGCAGTATCTGAAACCCAGCGTGTGGTTCGGCATTGCGATACAGATTGTAGCGATGGCCAAAGAAGCCCCAGGCCAGTCGCGGATCAGAGCGAAACCAATGGGGTGTGGACATTTCCGAAAACCGCCGACCTTGAAAGGGTGGATAGGCCTTCCAGAAGCCAGCATTGCCCCGAAAATCGGGCAGACCCGAGTCGACACCCATTCCAGCCCCAGCACCAATCAGCAATGCGTCGGCACTCCGCAGAGCCTCGGCCGCCTCATTCAGAAATGGGTCTATTTGCATGACTTGAATCCCACTTCGCGTCATTCAGCGCGAACGATGCGGATCACATACCGCGGCGCGTTCTTCTCGGCCCCAGAACGGGCATGGGATTTTGCTCAGTGCTGGTAAGATCACTGACGAGTGGCAAAACGACTGGCGTCGGATCCTTGGAAATGAAGTACGGTAACGAAATATGCGTGAGACGCTCCAAAAGGGAGTCAAATGCCAGATCGCGCGCCTTCTGTTCGGTGAGTTGGCCTTGAATTCGCAATTGATTGGGTTCAATCACAATTTTTTCCTGCCAGACTGGTTGAGGCTGATCTTTCACCAGTAGGGATAAGTCGCATGTGATGCGGGTCACGATGACTTTGTTCAGACCGCCCACATCTCCGTGGTCGACTCCGCCAGTACTGATCACAAATGCGACTGAGGGGGTGACCCGTTTGACCAGTTCAGGGCCTGCCAGCTTTTCAATCGAGCCTTTGGGCTGAAATTCGACCTTTTGATCTTTCAACATGGCTTTGACTTCGTTAATCGGAATCGACAGTCCCACGTTGTCGACACTTTCTCCGATCAGTTTCGCGCTATTGATTCCGATGACCTCTCCTTTTTCATTGATCAGCGGACCGCCACTATTGCCGGGATTGATCGAGGCATCGATCTGAAACATTGTTGTGTTGTCTTTTTTCACCAACCCGGCAATCGTCCCCCGCGTCGCTTTCAGACTTTCACCGAGTACGGTGGAAATGGGATATCCGACCGCGCGAACTTCTTCTCCAAGTTCGATTTTACTGGAATCAGCCAAGGGCAGAACGGTGAGGTTCTTGACCTCCACCTTGAGCAATGCGAAATCCAGGGCGACATTCTTGCTGATGACGCGAGCGTGGTAGGTCTTATCGCCCAACTTGACCTGTACCGACGGCGCCGCGCCCACCACGTGTGCACAAGTGAGCAAATACCCGTCCGCATGAATCACGAATGCCGTGCCTGTTCCCATTCGATCGTTTTCATTCAACATCGGGCGTGTTGGAAAGGGGGGAGTCCGAAAACCGGGAAATCTTGGCGGCCGCGAAAACGGAAATGGCATGTCATCACGTTTCTGAAGCAACCCTCCCGCCGCTTCAGAATAGGCAATTTTCAAGGTGACTGGTTGTCCGTCGGCGATGACAAAATGGTCTTCTTTCAGTTGCTGTTCCAGTTTCGCCGCAAGAACCCCACGAACTTGATCAGCCTTCTGGAATCGAGTATCGCCGACTTCGACTTTCAAGCTGAGCTTTTCCCCAGGCCGCAACCAGGCCTCCGCCTTGGATTGCAATGATTTCAGTCCAGCATCAATTTCTTTCCAAGGTAACTTGAATGCGGCAAAGCCCTGCGTCAATGCCTGCTGTTTAGGAATCAGCAGATATTCCGTCCCGAGAAAAATACGAGGCGCTTTCGAATTGGCATGAGATGGTAGACGCAAACGCCAGACAATCTGGCCGGAATTGCGGTCGATCAGCGTGCTGTTGCCAATCAGCAACGCACTTCCATCTGGAAGCCATTCAAATGCCAGCTGGACATCTGAATTCGCAGTTGCCGGGGCCAACCCGGCGGTCCACACAACGTCTTTCAACTGGATTGAAAGCTGGCCGTCCGCCAGATTCCACGCGAGGACCTGGGCTGACTGAGCAGGTGCCGCCCCTTTCGCAATGACCTGAAATAAGACTCCCAATTCAGTGCCATCGGGCGAAAATCGGATTGCTGCACATTGCCCCAGGCCCGGGGGGACAGGCAGCCGAAACGCCGCTTGCTTTACTTTCAAGTCCGTGACCGCAATTGCCCCGTCTTGAGTTCCAACCGCCAAGAATCGACCACCCGGGCTCAGTGTGATGTTGCGTTTGTCAATGTTTCGTGGACCGGGAAAAGCAACAGCGGCTTTCGCCGAGGCCTCGACCGAAATGTCGGTCAGGCGAATCCAAGTCTGATTGGGGCTGGATTCGTGGAGTGTCAATAACATTGTTTCAGAGACGAAACCTGACCACAGGACCGCTTCTGTAGCCGGTCCGACATCCAGAATCTTAAGCTTCTTGTTCTCTTCGATGGACCAGATTTCCGCGCCGGTTGCTGTGAAACTCTTCTTTTTCGTGACCGTGAAGAACTTCCCGTCTGGGCTGATCGCGAAAGATCCGGTCGAAGTGTCAATGCGTCCCGCCAAAGTTCCCAATTTGGTGAAATCGGTGAGTCGCCAGACTTCACGTGACGAACTTCCGGAGCCATTTCCCAGCAGCAAAATGGGGGCTCCGGTTGCAGGCCGCAAAATATCAGCTGGTGAATTCGGGATGCCGTTCTCGATATCAAATGTACTTCCCACAGCCACGTCCCACACGGGATTCGCGGCGGCAGGATCTGCCAGCAGTGGCCACTTGTCCGCGGCCCGCACGGGCGACGCCAACAGCAGGCAGAGACTGATGCCACACCAGAAAGTCCGACTCCAAAGAGTTTTCAACATCGCCGTTGATTCTCGATCCAGAAATGAATTTGAAGAGGGAAATGAGGCCGTACGATACATTACAATTGACTGTCAAGAACAGGATTCGATCGTTCGACCGCAGAAATTCTCCCATATCCATGAGTTGTTTGTCTAATCCAATCGGATAGGATTCTGGAGTGGCAGTCTGGGCGTTCGTATGAACTTGGAGGTAATACTCTCAAATTGCGGTTGGAACGGCGTTAAGTCCCAACGGACAAAACGGTTTGTAACAATCACGCGATCGACTCGCTGATTTCTCCTTTTTGAAAGGACTGTGGAAGGTGGCGAATCTGCTTTCATAGCCTACGATAGATATCTGCAGTGCCGACATACCTCGGGGCACAAACGAACCCGGCCGGGTGGAGGCGATGTCGAATGACAGCTTTGCAGCGGCTGCTATTGTCAGAACATAGAAATTGTCTGTAAATTATTTGGTCTGAAGAGGACGTAATCGAAAATGCCACGTCTGTTTGAAAAACGGACTCGAATCCCGGCTCCGGCTGGCAGGGTTTTCGATTGGCATCTCAAACCGGGTGCTTTTGAACGCCTCAGTGCGCCCTGGGAAAAAGTCACAGTCGTTTCGCGAGAAGGTGGAATTGAAGACGGCGGAACTGTGATTCTACGAATCCCATTGTTCGGTCCGCTGAATAAACTCTGGGTCTCGAAGCACCAGGGTCTTGTCCCAGGTGAACAATTTCAGGATGTACAGCTGCGTGGCCCTTTTGCATCATTGGTACACTCGCACCGCGTTGAGCCAGATGGACCTGACGGGTGTTTTCTGATCGACGCGCTGCAATACGTATTGCCCTTCGGCCCCCTGGGAGCTTTAGGGAGTCGTTTTGTACAACGTAAATTACAACGGATGTTTGATTACCGTCACCGTGTAACGGCTGCGGATATTGCGGCTCAATTGTCGGTCCCATTGGGAGCTGGTTCAATGAAAGTCCTCGTGACGGGTTCCACCGGTTTGGTGGGTTCGGCATTGGTCCCCCTGCTGACCACAAGTGGGCATACGGTTGTTCGAATGACACGCGGAAAGCGCGGCGGCGACGGGAGCAGCATCGTCTGGGATCCCGAAAGCGGTCAACTTGATGCCCATGCCCTGGAGGGATTTGATGCGATAATTCATCTGGCTGGTGAGAATATCGCTTCGCGCCGGTGGAGCACCGCTCAGAAAGTCCTGATTCGAGACAGCCGTGTTGTCGGAACGAATCTGCTTTCGAAGACGCTTGCAGAATTGAAACACAAGCCCAAGACACTTCTGTGCGCGTCGGCAATTGGATATTACGGCAATCGAGGGGATAAGATTTGCACCGAACAGAGCACACCCGGAGATGATTTTCTGGCACATGTCTGCCGTGACTGGGAACAAGCGACGGAATCAGCTGCGGAAGCTGGGATTCGCGTCGTCAATATGCGGATTGGCGTCGTTCTGACTCCGGCAGGAGGTGCATTGGGTAAGATGCAGTTGCCATTTAAACTGGGGGTCGGCGGTGTCATCGGAAATGGAAAACAATACATGAGTTGTGTCGCGATCGACGACGTGGCTGGTGCGATTCAACATTGTCTGATTCATGAAGAACTTCGCGGTCCCGTGAATCTTGTGGCGCCCGAGGCCGTCACAAATCGTGATTTCACAAAAACGCTGGGGCGAATTCTGGGTCGGCCGACTTTCTTTCCGATGCCGGCGTTTGCCGCGAAACTCGCATTTGGCGAGATGGCTGACGCTTTACTCCTGTCAAGCACTCGCGTTGTCCCCAATCAGCTGCTCAACAGTGGTTATCAATTTCGGTGTCCCACGGTCGAAGAAGCTTTGCGGCATGTTCTCGGGCGAAAATAAGGATTACGATGGCGAAAAAAGTCGACTGGAGTTACCACCGCAACGGCTGCAAGACGTGTGGCAAGACGGTGGCGTTTTTAGAAGCCGAGGCGATTCCTGTCGCCACGCAAGTCAACGCTAAGAAGACCATCCTGGCTGATGCTGAAGCGTTGGAATTTGCTTCAGAGGCAGATGAGTTATATGCAACGAAAGGGAGCAAGGTCGTGCATATCAACTTGAAGCAGGAACGTCCGGACGACGAGAGTTTGCTCAAACTATTGATTGGCCCGAGCGGAAAGC